>CAZEHU010000698.1:0-2503 GCA_964511605.1 uncultured Myxococcales bacterium | reverse complement strand
TCTCGACCGCGAAGGGGCAGGCGATGTGGGCGAGCGCCCGGACCCGCTCGAGGATCGGCCGAGCCCCCTCGGGCTCGAGGGGGCGCCCATCGAGCACGATGCGATCCTCCTCGGCCTCCGGGGCCAGCCTCACCCGGGTCTCCGTACCCAGCTCGGCGAGCGTCAAGGACAGGGAGGGCACCGAGGGCAGGTTCCGCTCGAGCTCGGTCCTGGCCGGCGCTTTGCCCCAATACTTCACCAGGGCGATGTTCACTCCGGCCCGCGCCACGGCAGCGGCGCCACCCAGCAGAGGATCGCTCATGGGGCCCCGGGCGGCGCCATCACGTGCGTGGCCCCGGCGGCCTCGAGGGCCGGCCCGAGATCGACGCCGTCGGGCGCCAGCGCGATCATCGCTCCGCCGAGCCCCCCACCGGTGAGCTTGGCGCCGTGAGCCCCGGCATCACGCGCCGCCTGAACGAGGGCATCGAGCGAGGCCAGCGAGACGCCGATCCGCTGGAGCTGCTCGTGGGCCCGATCGAGGCAAGCCCCGAGCCGGGGCCGATCCCCTTGGAGGGTAGCCTCGATAGCCGCGCCGGTCGTCTCGTCTGAGGCTCGCACGAGGTCCGCGAACGCCTCGGGCTCCCGGGCCGCCAGCGCGTGGACGCCGGCCACGGCCTCCCGGGTGGCGGTGCGCTCCGGCACCAGGGCCACCCAGAAGGGCAGCGACGGGGCCCCCTCGAGGAGGCGCACGCCCTCGCCGGGCTCGAGGACGGCGGCCTGTCCGTGGGCGATGACCGCGTCGTCGATGCCGCTCGGGGTGCCGTGCGCGAGCCGCTCGCAGCGATGGGCTCGCTCCCGCACCGTGGCGCCTCCGGCCGCAGGATCGAGGGCGCGGATCAGCGCCACCGCCAGCGCGGCGGAGCCCCCCAGGCCGGCGCCGGAGGGGAGATCGCCGCGCACGGCGATCCGCAAGCTCTCCGCTGGCTCCTCGAGGACTGCCAGGCAAGCTCTCACGTGGGCGGCGGTCGAGGGCTCGGCGCTCCACGCCCCCGCCTGGCGATGGACCTCCACCTCCACGCCGTAGCGATGCAGCGGGACCGCGAGGGCCCGGGCCCCATGCACCACGAAGTGCTCGCCGGTGACGATCACCTTGCCCGGCGCGCGGCCTACCGAGCCGCCGCTCATGGCCCCGCGGCTTCGATCCGCCCTCGCAGCTCCCGGGGGCGGCGGGCCCCGGTGGCGAAGTGCAGCACACGCAGGGTCTCGCGGTAGTGGGTCAGGATCTCGTCGAGCGCCTCCGCGCCAGAGGCCGCCGCTCTCAACAGGGGGAGCGCGCAAGCGACCGCATCGGCGCCGAGCGCCAGGCAGCGTGCCATGTCGCGCGCCGTGCGCAGCCCCCCGGAAGCGATCACGATCCTCTCGGGCAGGGCCTCACGACAGGCGAGGAGGCTCTCTGCGGTCGGGATGCCGACCCCCCCCACCGCCAGGCCGACACTCCGGCGCACGGGATCCTCGTCGCGGAGGGCCTCGACCCGGGCCCAGCTCGTGCCGCCGAGGCCCGCGCACTCCACGCCGGCAAGGGGCAGCCCCGCGAGCAGGCGGGCGGCCTGGGGGCCGATGCCGGCGCCCACCTCCTTGACCAGGACCGGGACCTCCAGGGCCGCGGCCACCTCCCCGATGCGCTCGACCAGGCCGCGGAAGTCCGTATCGCCGCCCGCCTGCACCGCCTCTTGCAGCGGATTGAGGTGGAGGTACAGGGCGTCGGCCTCGCAGAGCTCCACGAGGCGCGCGCAGTCGCCTGGGCCCATGCCTCCCGCCTCACCGAGCTGGACCGCCCCGAGGTTGGCGAAGAGGAGCACGTCCGGCGCCACATCGCGGACCCGGAAGGAGTCGAGCAGCGAGGGATCTGCCAAGAGCGCCCGCCCGCTGCCGAGGGCCAGACCCACGCCATGCCGCTGGGCAGCCCGGGCCAACAGGCGGTTGATCCGGCCGGCCTCGAGGGTGCCCCCGGTCATCGCACCGACCACGAAGGGCATCGCCAGCTCATGGCCGAACAGGCGCGTCTGGAGATCCACCTCGTCGAGGGCGATCTCCGGCAAGGCGCGATACGCGAGGCGGTAGCGGTCGAGGCCCCCAGCCCCGCCGCTCTCCACCTCGCCCTCGAGGCAGATCCGGAGGTGATCGTCCTTGCGCCGGGTGATGTCCGAGGGCTCAGCCACGCACGCGATCTAGCATACGTGTGGGTTGGTAGGCCCGCGGCGCGGCGCTATCCTCCCCCACACCCCTCGCCCCATCCCCGCTGTCCCCCTCGGAGGCCCCCATCTGTACGCGCGATACCATCGTCGCCAGCGCTCTGATGTGGTGCCGCGAGTGTGGAGGCCTGTACGATCAGCCTGGCCTCGAGGTCTGCCCCTCGGACGGACACCCGCTCGTCCTCCACTCAGGGGGTGCTGAGGAGCTGATCGGCAGGGTGATCCAGGGGCGCTTTCGCCTCGAGTCGCTCATCGGCGTGGGCGGCATGGGG
>CAZEHU010000697.1:0-2507 GCA_964511605.1 uncultured Myxococcales bacterium | reverse complement strand
CCTGCGGCGGGTGGGCCATGGCGATAGCGAAGAGGACCACCTGGCAGAGGAAGAGCACGCCGAAGAAGCCGGCGATGATCCACCCGGGGCGGCGGTTGAGGAGCTCGTTCAGTCGCTTCATAGGGAGCCTCCGGGGGCGGTGGGGGGCGCGGGGGGCGGGCCGCTCGGGCCCACGACCTCGATCACGAGCTCCTTGGGCTGCACGCCCTCGAGGTCGGGGCGGACCTGCAGGCGGAGCTGGAGGTCCGGGCGATAGTCGGCGGAGGGCATGGTGAAGACCAGCGGCACGTCGTGCCCGCCGAAGGGGGGCAAGGTGACGTCGGGCTGGGCGACGAAGAGGGTGCCCGGCGAGGGCTCGAGGGGCTCGATGTGGAAGCGCACGTCCTCGCTGGCCTTGTTGACCACGTGTACCCGCAGGGGATTGGTCAGGGTGCCCTCGGAGACGAGGTAGGGGGCGCCCTCGACGCGGAGGAGGTTCGCCTCGAAGCTACGGTTGGCGAGGAAGAAGGAGATCGCCACCGCGAGGCCGACGAGGCCCGCGACCCCGTAGGCGTAGACGCGCCCGCGCAGGAAGCGACGAGGCTCGCCGCGGAGGGCAGCGAGGGAGTCGTAGCGTACGAGGCCCCGTGGCCGCTCGATCTTGTCCATGACCGCATCGCAGGCGTCGATGCAGCTTGCGCAGCCCACGCACTCGAGCTGCAGGCCGTTGCGGATGTCGATCCCGGTGGGGCAGACCTGCACGCAGCGCAAGCAGTCCACACAGTCGCCTGTGCCCGGCGCGCCTTTCTTCCCGCGGGGATCACCGCGTCCCGGGTCGTAGCCGATGACGATGGTGTGATCGTCCTGCAGGGCCGACTGCAGCCGCCCATAAGGACAGATGACGATGCAGAGCTGCTCCCGGAACCACCAGAAGTTGAAGTGCATCACGGCGGTCATACCGAAGGCCCAGCCGAAGGCCGTGGGGTGCTCTGCGGGCGAGCTCGCCATCATCTCGAAGAGCTGCGGCACCGAGTTGAAGTAAGCGAGGAAGACGTGGGCGACCACGAAGGAGACCACGAGGTAGACGGAGTGCTTCGCTGCCTTCTTGAGGACCTTCGAGCCGCTCCAGGGCGCGGCGTCGAGCTTCCTGCGCTGGCGGCCATCCCCTTCGATCCAGCGCTCGACCCGCCGGAAGACCCCCTCCAGGAAGACCGTCTGCGGGCAGGCGTAGCCGCACCACACCCGCCCGAAGAGGGCCGAGAGCAAGATGAGCCCGAAGCCCACCGCGCTCATGAAGAAGAAGAAGAGGTAGAAGTCCTGGGCGTTGAAGACGCGCCCAAAGAGGAAGAAGCGGCGGTGGACGATGTCGAGGAAGACCGCCGGGTGGCCGCCGATGGGGATCCACGGCAGCGCCACGTAGACCACGATGAGCGCGCCGAAGATCCACGCCTTGCGCTTGGCGAAGCGCCCGTTGACTTCGAGGGGGTAGAGCTCGTGTCTTGCCCCCTCGTCGTCGAGCATGCTGAGGCGATCGAGGGAGGGTCGGTTCAAAGAGGCGGCGCCTCCTTGCCGGACGCGTCCTTGCCCTGGGGCGCCTTGCCCTCCACGGGCGAGTCCGGGAGCGTGAGCACGTAGGCCGTCACGTCCCGCACCTTCGCAGCCCCGAGGACCGGCTTCCAGGCCGCCATGCCCTTCGCGGGTATCCCGCTGGTGACCACACGCAGGGCGTCGCCGGGGGTGTGGCCGTGGATCCGGTAGGCGTCGGTGAGGTTCGGCCCCACGGTGCCGCCCCCATCGGGGCCGTGGCAGGCGAGGCAGTAGGTCATGAAGGTGGCTTTGCCGGACTCGAGGACCGCGGCGTCCTTCGTGAGGGCGAGGAGCTCTTCGTCGCTGAGGGCCGGGCCCACGCGGAGCTCCTCGACGGCCACCATCTCCGCGGCGAGGACCTCGTAGCTGCCGGGCTGGCCCTCGATGTTGTGGTAGTAGAACCAGTAGCCCATCGAGAAGATGATCGACCCCCAGAGGGTGAGGAGCCACCAGCGCGGCAGGGGGTTGTCGAACTCTCGGATGCCGTCGTACTCGTGATCGGTCTCGATGTCGCGGCCGGCGGGGGGGCCGGCGGGCAGGGACTCAGCCATGGTGGCCTCCTTCGTGGCGCAGCGTGGGGCCGGGGGGGATGTCGTCGTCCTGCAGGGGCAGCCCTGCGGCGTAGGCATCGACGGGGCTGTCAGCGCCGCGCCGCCAGACGCGGAAGACGACGATCGCGAAGATCCCCATGAAGAGCGCGAGGGCGACGACAGGCAGGGAGAGCAGGTCGGTATGAGAGAGGGTCTGGGAGAGCATCAGTTCCCTCCGTCTGCAGGGGTGCTGGCCGAGGGCCCCGCCGGCTCTGCGGCGGCGAGCGTGGCGCCCGCCGGCGCCGCGGCCGAGAGGTAGCCCTTGGGTGCCTCCTTCTTGCCGAGGCGCTGGAGGTGGCGCATGTTTCGTAAGGGTTCGCAAAGTCCAACAAGACTCACTTTTGAGACACC
>CAZEHU010000696.1:767-2517 GCA_964511605.1 uncultured Myxococcales bacterium | reverse complement strand
CTCGTCGAGGATCGCTTCAACCCCAGAGCGGCCAAGCGCTTCGGGCGGCACGAGGGCTGCTCGCGGTGCTCTCCGAATCGAGCGCCGCCGCTCCTGGGCTACGTGTCGACCAAAGCCAAGCCCCGAACGGAGGTGCTGATGAGCTCGCACCTCGGTGAGCCGATCCTGGCCCGGCACCGCCTCGGCCTCGGACAGTCGGTGGTCTGGACCAGCGACGTGAAGAACAAGTGGGCCCACTTCTGGCTCAAGTGGGACGGCTATGCCCAGCTCTTCCGGCAGCTCATCCGCGCGACCTTGCGTGTGGAGAAGGAGGATCCCGTGCTCGCCACCCACGTGGACGTGGCGGACGGGGTCCTGACCGTCGGGGTCGACGCTGTAGACGACGAGGATCGCTTCATCGACGCCCTCGAGTCCTCGGTGGCCGTCACCGGACCCGATGGAGAGGAGCACGAGGTCCCCCTGACCCAGACCGCTCCAGGCCGCTACACGGGCCAGCTCCGCCTCGATCGATTCGGTCCCTGGACCGTGCGAGGTACCCACAACCCGGCCGGCGATCCCGACGCCCTCCACCGCACCTACGCCGCCCTCGCCTGGCCCTTCGCCACCGAGCACCTCGTCCGCCAACCGGACCTCAGCGCCATCGAGCGCATGGCCCAGGCCACGGGCGGAGTCCGGACCCCGACCCCCACCCAGCTCTTCGATCCCGAGGACCAGACGACCACCATCCGCGTCGCCCGCTGGGACCTGCCGCTCTACCTGGCGCTGATCCTGCTCATGCTCGACGTCCTCCTCCGCCGCGTGCGCCTCTACGGCCGCACCACGATCTCGTGGCACGAGGTCTCCTCGCGCTCGTAGCGGCCTCTGGCCAAGAGCGTGTTGGCATCCGATCGGCGGTCGATCTCGCGGGAATCGACGGCCTGAGGGTGGAGGACTGGTACGGAGACGGGGTGTGAGTTCGGCCGCTACCGGCTTACCCGAACGCCGCGTCGTCGAGCTCCATGAGGGCCAGGTCGCCGCGCTCGATGATCTTGCGCGCGGCGGTGACGTGAGGGAGCACCTCGGCGCAGAAGAAGCGCGCGCTGGCCACCTTGCCCTCGTAGAAGGCGCGGTCCTTGCCGGTCGCCGGCTCGGGCTCGCTGAGGGCCGTGAGCGCCAGGGCGGCCTGGTCGACGAGGAGCCACGCCACGGTGACCTCGCCGAGGGCCATCAGGATACGGTTCCCCTGGAGGCCAGCGTGGTACAGGCTCTCGGGCAGCTTCTTCATCATCGCACCGAAGATCCCCTGGACGTCGGCGAGGGCGCGGCCGAGGGCCTCACGCTCGGCGGCGAGGGCGTCCCCGCCTCGCTCCTCGGCGAGAGTCTGCTGGGCGCGGCCGAGGTGACGGCGAAGGATCTGCCCGCCGTCCCGGGCGATCTTACGGAAGAAGAGGTCGAGGGCCTGGATGTGGGTCGTGCCTTCGTAGAGCGTGTCGATCTTCTGGTCACGGATGTACTGCTCGATGGGGAAGTCGCGCACGTAGCCGGCGCCGCCGTAGCACTGCAGCGAGACCGCGAGGAGCTCGTAGACCCGCTCGGAGCCGTAGCCCTTCACCAGGGGCAGGAGGAGGTCCGAGAGCGCGGAGAGCTCCTGGGCTTTCGGGCTCGTGTGGCCCCCGAGGCGCTCCACCTGGTCCTGGAGGCCCGCGGCGTGCATGTAGAGGGCGCGGAGCCCCTCGGCGCTCATGAACTGCAGGTGACCCAGATCGAGCTC
>CAZEHU010000696.1:0-757 GCA_964511605.1 uncultured Myxococcales bacterium | reverse complement strand
GGCGCGGAGCCCCTCGGCGTAGGCCTTCTGCAGCATCAACATGCGGCGCACGTCGGGGTGTCGGATGATCTCCACGCGCGGGACCATCTTGTCGCGAGCCTGGAGAAGATCCGGGCCCTGGACGCGCTCGCGAGCGTAGTCGAGGGCGTTGAGGTAGGCGGTCGACAGCGTCGCCGTGGACTTCACGCCGATCGCCATGCGGGCCTGCTCGATGACCTGGAACATCTGCGCGATGCCATCGTGCGCGTCGCCGACGAGCCAGCCGATAGCGGGGTGGCGGTCGCCGAAGCTCATCTCGCAGGTGGCCGAGGCGTGCAGGCCCATCTTCTCCTCGATGGCCGTCACGTAGGCGCCGTTCCGCTCGCCGAGCCTGCCCTCCTCGTCCACCAGGAACTTCGGCACGATGAACATCGACAGGCCCTTGGTCCCAGGGCCGGCCCCCTCGGGGCGAGCGAGCACGAGGTGGAGGATGTTCTCCGGCAGGTCGTAGTCGCCGTTCGTGATGAAGCGCTTGGTGCCTTCGATCTCCCAGAGGCCGTCCTCGCGCTGCCGAGCCTTCGTGCGCCCGGCGCCCACATCGCTGCCGGCATCGGGCTCGGTGAGGACCATCGAGCCCCCCCACTGCCGCTCGATGGAGGGCAGGGCGAAGCGGGCGATCTGCTCCTCGGTGCCGAGGCGATCGATGACCCGCGCGATGAAGGTGCCGAAGGCGTAGAGGCTGACGACCGGGTTGGCGCCCAGGAGCATCTCGGTACCG
>CAZEHU010000695.1:0-2519 GCA_964511605.1 uncultured Myxococcales bacterium | reverse complement strand
GGCGGAGACCGAGGGCGAGGCCCTGGCGTTCACCCCCGCGGACCTCGCGGTGCTGGAGCCGGCGGGGCGCGCGGGACTACGTCTGCTGCCCCCCGATCTCGACGGCGCCGAGGGCGACCTCGCCTCCTTGGAGGCGTGGCTCGAGCTCGAGCCGGAGGCCGCCGGCCGCACGATCCCCTGGATCGACCTGACCCTGCCCGATGGCCAGCGCCGCCGAGCGGTGGTGGGGCGGGGGCTCGCCCACGCGGCGCGCGACCGGCGGGGCTGGTGGCGGACCCTCGGCGAGCTCGGGGGGTTGCGGAACGAGCACGCAGAGCGAGCGGCCGCCCACGCCCGCGAGAGCGCAGAGGCCCAGGCGGAAGCGGAGCGAGCTGCCCTCGAGGCCGCCCACGCCGAGGCCCTCGAGCGCGCCCGCCGGGAGGCAGCGGCCGAGGTGCTCGAGCGCCTTGCCGCCGGGCTCCTGGGCCTCGGGGATGGCGCTGCACTGGCGGCGATCGCGGCCAGCACGCCGACCTCGACCCTTCCGAGCCCCACCGCGGCAGCCCCCTTGGCGGCCCCCTCCGAGGAGGAGGAGCCAGCAGCCGTCGAGGAGCCCGAGGAGGAGGAGCTCGCGGCGGAGCCCTGGATCGACGGCCCGCTCTGCACCACCTGCAACGACTGCCTCGACCTCAACCAGCTCCTCTTTGTCTACAACGCGGACAAGCAGGCGGTGATCGGCGACCTGTCCAAGGGGACCTTCGCCGAGGTGGTGATGGCGGCGGAGAAGTGTCCGGCGAAGTGCATCCACCCGGGGCAGCCCTGGGATCGGTCCGAGCCCGACCTCGACTCCTGGGTCGAGCGGGCCCGGTCCTTCCAGTAGGCGGGGGGAGCCTGCGTGGCAGAGAGCCTCGTCGCTGTCTCGATCCTCGCTGGGCTAGGGCTGGCCTTCGGCACCATCCTGGCGGTGGCGTGGCGCTATATGCGTGTCGAGGAGGATCCACGCATCGACGGGGTGGAGGCCTTGCTCCCCGGCACCAATTGCGGGGCCTGTGGGGAGCCGGGCTGCCGGGCCCTGGCCGAGAAGCTGGTGGAGGGCGCGGCCCAGCCGGCGCTCTGCACCGTCTCGAGCCCGGAGGGCCTCGAGCAGGTGGCGGAGTACCTCGGGGTCGACGCCGGGGACGCGGATCGCAGCGTCGCTCGGCTCCATTGTGGTGGAGATCGGTACCAGGCCCTGCAGATCGCGACCTACGAGGGCTACGGCTCCTGCTCCTCCGCCCACCTCGTCGCCCGCGGCGGCAAGGGTTGCCCCTGGGGCTGCCTGGGGCTCGGAGACTGCGAGGTCGTGTGCGACTTCGACGCGATCGAGATGAGCAGCGCCGGCTTGCCGGCGGTGGATCCCGTGGCCTGTACGGCCTGCGGAGACTGCGTGATCGCCTGTCCGCGGGACCTCTTCGAGCTGCTGCCGGCCCGGCGCCCCCTCCTGGTCCAGTGCCGAATCCCCTTGAGCGGCGAGGCCGCCACGGACCTCTGCAAGGTCGCCTGCGATGCCTGCGGGCGATGCGCGCAGGACCAGCCCGCGGCCCTCATTATGGAGGGCGGGCTGCCGGTCGTCGGGTATGGGCCCACCACGCCCGACCATGAGCCCGAGGCCACGTTCCGCTGTCCCACCGGGGCGATCCGCTGGGTCGACGGGGCCCAATTCCAAGCGCCGGCGCGCCAGCTCGCCGCGGGAGGCATGCGATGAGCACCCTCGCCGGCCGCCTCCTCCGCCTCCTGGGGCGGGGCAGCGATGAGGACCCGCCCTCGACCCCGGGCATCCACATCGAGGGAGAGGACACCGTCCTCGATGGCCAGGACGTGATCACGAAGCTCGCGGAGCGAGCCGGCGCCACGCTGATCGACGGGGGGCAGGGTCCCCGCTCCGCCATGGCCCGTGCGAGCTCGCTGGCGGCCTCGGGCCAGCGGGTGGTGCTCCGCCTGGCCGGCGAGCAAGCGCGCTCCATCGGCGACCTCCTGGTGCGCGCCTCCGAGCAGCGGCGGCCGCTGCTCGTGCACCTCGGCCTCGGAGAGGATCACGGGGTGCTGCACGCGCTTGCGGATGTGGGAGCGGCTGTCTACGTGGCCTCGACGGTCCAGGAGCTCGCGGACCTCACGCTCGCGGGCCATCGGCTGGCGGAGCGGGGGCTGGTGCCGGTGCTGATCGGCCACGAGCTGGACCGGGTCGGGACGTCGCTGCAGGACGTCGGCTTGCCCACCGCCGAGGAGACCCTCGCCCTGCTCGGCAGCCCCGCGGATACCCTCGAAGCACCGACCCCCGCCCAGGCGCTCGCCCTCGGTGATCGCCGCCGCCGGATCCCGGCCTTCGTCGATCTGGAGCATCCGGCGGCGTGGGGAGGGCCCGCGGACCCATCCGCCAGAGGGCCCGCTCGCGCAGGCGACGGGCCGCTCCACCGCGATGCCCTGCCCGCGCTGGCGGCCGAGGGCCTGGCAACCACGGACCGCTCCACAGGGAGGCCGCTCGCGGCCATGCGGGTCAGCGG
>CAZEHU010000694.1:0-2523 GCA_964511605.1 uncultured Myxococcales bacterium | reverse complement strand
GGCCGCTACCGGGAGCTCATGAAGACCCGGGCCGATCGCATCGAGGCGATCCTCAGCGAGGGGGACCTGCTCGAGCTCGAGCGGGAGCGCGCTCGGCGCGCGGTCCATCGCTACGACCTGCTCCTCGAGCTCCTGGCCGCCGCATGGGACACGCTGCGATCCGAGGGCTTCTTCCGGGCGCGCGATGTGGCCGAGGCCCTCCCCGATCGTTTCCTCGAGGGCATGCCGACGCAGAGCCTGCCGGAGTTCCGGGCGTGGCTCGGCGGTCTGAAGAAGCGCCTCCAGTTCGAGCAGGACGAGGCCGAGCTCCGCGCCACGGAGCTGAGGACCCGCGAGGTGCGGGCGATGCACGACGCCGTGATCTCCGACCGGGAGCTCATCGGCGAGCTCGAGACCGTGAACGTCGCGCGTACCAAGAACACCCAGGCCCTCGAGCAGTTCCTGCGAGACGTAGGGAAGAAGCTCGTGCCGCTGGCCCAGACCTTTGCGAATGGCGAGAAGGTGCGCCGCTTCATCACCGAAGCGAAGGCGCTCAACGAGGAGACCCGCGAGCGCATCGCGCTCCTCGAGGAGCTCCGCGAGCGGGTGATCGTCTCGACGGAGCAGGGCTGAGGCTCAGCCGGGCGGCGGCCCGGCGGAGTCTGCGACCTCGAGCACCTCGGGGAGTACCTCGTCGAGGGCGCGCTGCACGCCCCGGATGTGGCGCGGGGCTCCCGCGAGGTCGCCCGCGGCCGCACCCCGCTCCAGCTCCTCGGCCAGGCGTCTGAGGCGCTCGGCGCCGATGTTGGCGGCCGAGGACTTCAGGCTGTGGGCCGTCCGCTCGAGCAGCTCGGTGTCCGCCTCCGCGTGGGAGCGGATCAGGGTCTCCGCCAGGGTCGGCGCCCGGACGAGGAAGAGGCGGTGGATCTTGCCGACGAGCTTGGCGCCGCCGATGCGATCGAGGCGGGCGGTGGCCTGGGGATCGAGGAAGCGCTCCTGGGCCTCGAGCCCGCTCAGATCGAGGCGCAGGATCACCAGGCGCTCCCGCTCCTCGAAGCCGAGGGCGAGGTGCGCGGCGAGGGAGGTCTCGTTGTCGAGCTCGGCGTCCGAGGCCATCTGGAGGCAGCCTTGCTCCCGGCACCAGCGCGCGGCGGCATCGACGAGGGCACGACCCGCGCCGGACCGGCGAGCCTGGGCCTCCACCCACCAGCCCTCGAGGTAGCCGACGGGGCCCTCGTCGCAGCCCTCGGCCCACGGGCGGATCGCTACCTCCGCGAAGCCGACGATCGGCGTGGCCTCGGCGGGGGAGGCCACCAGGATCGTCGCTGGGCCCGGGAAGCCCACCGGGCTGCCGCCCTCTGCGAGCACGGCCAGCACGGCCCGGTGCTCCTCGAGGCTCTCGTGGGGCCACAAGGCGTGGCGCATCCGCAGGACGTCCTCCCGGTGGGAGGGATCGTAGGGGGAGACCAGCACCCGGCCATGCTGGCATGCGCGCCCGCCGGTGGAAAGGGAGGCAGCGGCGTTCCTGTGGCCTCTTCGCGCCGCACGTGGCCTACCCGCGATGGTCGGGGTACAAGGGGGAGATGGCACAGAGTCCCTCCCGGGACGTGGCGCCCGGCGCCGAGGACGTCCTCGCATTCTGGCTCGGATCGCTCGACGAGCATGGGCTCGCCGCGCCGGAGGCTCGCGCCCGCTGGTTCAAGAAGGACCCTGCCTTCGACGAGGAGATCCGGGAGCGCTTTGGTGCGCTCCACGCGGCCCTCGCCGGGCGCCGCCTCGAGAGCTGGCTGGACGAGGCGCGACCCGCGCTCGCCTACGTGATCGTGCTCGATCAATTCAGCCGCAACATGTTCCGCGGCACGCCCGGCATGTATGCCACCGACCCGCAGGCCCTCGAGGCGTCGCGTCGGATCCTGGACACGGGCTTCGACCACCAGCTCTCCGCCGCCGGTCGGGGCTTTGTGCGCATGCCCTTCATGCACAGCGAAGCCCTCGCGGATCAGGATCGCTGTATCGAGCTCTTCAGAACCCTGGCCGAGGAGCTCGGGGGCCCCGCGGGGGCGAGCGTGGCCGAGAACGTGAAGTATGCCCACATGCATCGGGATATCGTCGCCCGCTTCGGGCGCTTTCCCCACCGGAACCGAATCCTGGGTCGCGCCTGCACCGAGGAGGAGGAGGCCTTTCTGAAGAGCCCGGGCTCGAGCTTCTGAGCCCCGGCGGGCCGGGAGTGAAGCAGAGCGTGTGGGGCCGACTCGCCCTGGTCGCGCTGGTCGCCGGCGGCTGCCCGGATCTTCCCTCTCGGGCTGTGTTCGTGGAGCCCTCCTCTGGCGCGACATCAGCGGCCCCTGCCGAGGTGGCGGCCGCGGTTGTCGACGTCGAGGGCGCGGGCCGGACCTCAGCGAGCTGGCCCTCGTGGCGTGGACCTCGCGGAGATGGCGTCGCGCCGGACGGCCCCCCCCCCCCCCCCCCCCCCCCCCCCCGCCGGCCGGGGGGGCGTGGGCTGCGGGGGGGCGGGGGCCGGCGGTGCTGCGGCGGTGCGGGGCG
>CAZEHU010000693.1:0-2524 GCA_964511605.1 uncultured Myxococcales bacterium | reverse complement strand
ATGGGCGCACCGATCCTCTTCGAGGAGACCTGGCTCCCTTCGCGCTCCTCGCGGACGGCACCCTTCGCCGGCATCCTGACCGTGGGCCGCACGCTCTGAGAGCCGCCCGCCCCCACCTTGTTGCGGCTCCCGCCCCCGCGGTATAGCGGGGCAGTTGGCCAGGGAGGTGAACGTGTCCGAGAGCGCAGGCGAGAGCACGGCGGTGGAGGAGCTGGAGAGCCAGATCGAGCTGTGCGAGCATCGCTTCGATGGGGTCGTGGAGCAGATCCAGGCGGTCCTCCGCGCCGATGTCCGCTCCCACTTCGCGCGGGAGGCGCGGCGAGCGTTCATCGCCCGGCCCGATCAGGCGGATGCGCTCAGCGACGACCGGGTCCGGGCCTTCAAGGCCGCCGCGGAGGCGGGGGGAGAGGCCGCATCGGCGACGCTCCAGGCCGCGCTCGCGGAGCGTGCACATTGGACGGCGCCCGCCGAGGCCCCGGAGGATGCCCGCTCCCTGGAGGCCGCCACCGCCGTCTGGGCCCACATCACGGCGGTCGACGGTGCCCTGGCGGCCCTGCTCGAGGAGCATGGGCTCGGCGGCGCAACGTCCCCGAGCTACAGGCCCCCGCGCTACTTCGTCGGTGGCCTCTACCTGCCCGCGCTCGTCGAGCACTACTGGAAGCTGCGCGCTGAGCTCGAGGGCTTGCGCGGCGAGCGGGAGGCCACGCTGCGTGCAGCTCAGAGCGATCGGCTCGGCACACGCTGGGACAGCCTCTAGCCCTCAGAACGAGAAGGCCGCCCCCACACCACCACCGGCGCCGTGGACGCTGACGGTGGGAGCCACGTACTCGAGCTTCAGGGCGGCGCTCTCCGCCCCACCGTCGTCGCCGAGCAGGACGAAGGCTGCCGCTCCGCCTGCGAGGCCGAGGGCGCCGATCGTGAACATGGTGCCGGCCACGGCCCGCTGGCTCTCCGCGTCGCCGGCGAGGGTCTGGCGCTCGGGCTGGGGCTTGCAGCCTGCGGAGGCCCCGCCGGAGCACTGCACCTCGTCGAGCGTGGAGTTGAACTTGCTATAGAACGCGGCGCCGGTCGCGAGGCCGACCACGCCCACACCTACGCCGGCCCAGCCGATCCAGTTGTCGTACCAGGGGCGGGTCGGGGCCGGGCCGCCACCGCTCGACGACACGTCGATGCCCGCCATCAGGTCGGCCATCTGGGAGGTGCGGTTGTTCGAGACGACGTTGCTCTTCGTATAGAGCGACTCGGAGCGCTCGACGGTCTGGCCCACCACGTTGACCAGGTGGCCATCGAGGTAGGTGCGGCCGTCGCGTCCCACCAGGCCGGTGACCAGGATGTAGTCGACGCTGAGCTGAGAGCCGATGCGCGAGGCGAAGTCGGCGATGCGCCGCTTCAGGGTGTCCTCGTCCGGGAAGATGAAGCCGAAGTGCGTGTCGTCGAAGGCCAGCGAGGTCTCGAAGTCGATGTCCACGCTGATCTCGGAGGGATTCGTGGCGCTGATCTCCACCTTGTGGACCATCGACTCCCGCCCATCCTTGCGGGCGATGACGGTGATGGTGCCGGGGTACAGCCCCTCGTAGGTGGCGGGCGTGCGCTTCTGCTGCGCTTTGCCGTTGATCACCACCTCGGCGCCTGCGGGCTCGGTCCGCACGGTCAGCGACCCGTTGCGCTGGCCGCCGAGGCGTCGATAGGTCTCCCGGTAGAGCGCCACGATATCGGGGTGGTATTCGTCATCGGTGACCTTCACCTCGTCACCGAAGACCCGGATGATCTCCTCCATGATCTCCCCGGCCTTCGCCCGATTGCCGTTGTCGTGGTGCGAGCGGGCGAGGAGCATCTGGGTGCGGAAGTAGTCCCGGCGGATCTTCTGGTTGAGGCTGAGGGTCTCCATGATCGCCTTCAGCTCGGCTTTGGCCTTAGCGAGGATGTCGATGGCCTTCCGTGGGTTGGTGAAAGCGAGGTCGTCGCCCTCCTTGACCATGGCCTCGATCTCCTTGAGGCGCTCGTCGGTCACCCGCTTCGAGGAGGTGATCATCCTCTTCTTGATCTGCCTCTCCGCATCATCGCGGGAGAGCATCGCGAAGCGTCCGGTCCCCCCGAGGGCCTCGGAGACCTTCGCGACGTACTCCGCGGACTTGTCGTACTCTTGGCCCTTGAGCCCCAGGTCCAGCAGAGCGAGGGAGGGCTCGAGGCCTTCGCCGATCTGGGCTCGGACCGGTGCGGCGCCGAGCGCGAGCAGCACCAGCGCGACGGCGCTCCCGATGGAAGCGCTCCGGTGGAAGCCTCGGGGAGCGGCGGTGTGCGGGGCGGACGAAGCCACCTTCACCTCCGTGCGCGGTCGGTGGGCCTCCAGGCTTGGGCGGATCCGGCCTGCGAGGGGCGGCCCATGCTCTCCCCCCCGCCAGAGGGTGTCAACAGGGCCTTGGGGCCCCCGCCGCGGCTGTCTCGAGGTGCCTCGCACGTGAGACAGCGAGACGCCTCACGAGGCCCCCGTGAGACGACCATGGGGCCGGAATCGAGGCTCGAG
>CAZEHU010000692.1:0-2525 GCA_964511605.1 uncultured Myxococcales bacterium | reverse complement strand
CGACTACCTCTTCGAGCAGGGCAGCGTGCGGTCGCGTGTGCTCGAGGCCGAGCACGCCTCGCAGATCTTCGACCTCGCCTCCGATGCGCTCCAGATCATCGGCGAGGGACTCGCGGGCTCGGGCGGGCTCGCCCGCCTTGCGGTCCGGCGCTACCTGGAGGCCGCCCACCGCGAGGGGCTCGGGGAGCTGAAGCGCACCGCGAGGGTCCTCCGCGCTCTTGTCCCGATCATCAGCCGCGATCCGGAGATGGTGCGCGAGTCCGAGGAGGTCGGCGAGGCCCTGGAGGCGGCCGAGGAGCGCTTCGACGCCCTCGTGACGCGGCTCTTCCGAGGGGGGCGCAAGCGACGCTGAGGGGCGCGGGGATTCCGCGCCGACCCGTCCCTTGCCACTGGGCGAGGAGGCCTGTATAGGCGCGCGCGCTTTCGCACCATCGACGACGACGCGCCGCGTCAGAGAGGCCCCCATGCACGCCCCCACTCGCCTCCCCGCATCCCTATTGCTCTCGCTCCTCGGCGCGCTCTCTGTGGGCCTCGGAGCGGCCTGCTCGGACTCCGGCAGCCCGGGCAGCACGAGCGTCGACATCCACGCCCTGACGCTGGAGACCATCGCTGATCCCTCCACCGCTCCGGTTGGCGGGACCGTGCGCATCCTCTGCCAGGCCTCGAACCCGGACGGCTCGACCGTGAGCCTCGGCTTCGACCGGCGGATCACGCCGGCCACCGCGGGCACCTTCACCGGAGACATCTTGACCCTGTCGCTCCCGGGCCTGCACGAGGTGAGCTGTGGCATCGGGGCGCAGGATCGCTGGGACGAGACCCCGGCCCACGTGACCGTGACCAACGCGGCGGGTGTGGGCTCTGTCGAGACGGCGGTGAGCCCAGCGAAGATCGCGGCCGGCGGCTCCGCCACGGTGACTTGTGAGCCCCGCGACGGAGAGGGCCTTCCCATCGAGGCCCAGACCATCGTGCTGGTCGATGGCGGGAGCGTGGAGGGTGTAGACGTGTCGATGGGCTCTATCGTCGCCACCACGGCCGGCCACTTCGACATCGCGTGCGCCCTCGCGGACGGCACGCTCGAGGACGCGACCCCCTCCTCGCTCCTCGTCGAGCCGGGGCCGGCCACCGGCACCGTGGCCACCGTCGACCCGAGCCAGGTCATCGCTGGCGAGGCGGCCGCCGTGACCTGTGAGGTGCTCGACGGCTACGGCAACGTGCTCGAGGGTGCCCCGGCCCTGCCCCAGGCCGAGGACCCCGGGGCGGTGGCCATCTTTGGCATGGAGGCCTTCGGGCAGCTCGCCGGCGCCTGGGAGATCACTTGCGCGGCGCCCGGCATCGCCATCGACGCCCGCGTGCCCGACGTGCTGACCGTCGTCGCGGGCGCGCCGGCTGGTGTGGCTTTGGTGGTGGACCCGGATCAGGACTACTACGCCCCCGGCGACGAGGTGACGATCAGCGCGACCTTGGTCGACGCCTACGGCAACCCGACCGGGGAGGCCGGCGTCCCCGTGAGCGGGCCTCCGGCCGGCGCGGAGGAGGTCGGAGCGAATCGCTGGAAGCTCACGGGCGAGGGCGAGCTCGTCTTTACCGCGGCGAGCCCCGCTTGGAGCGAGAGCGCCGAGCGCGTGCTCGTGGTGGATGGCTTCGCTCCGGTGGTCGTCTTCATGACGCCCGAGCGTGGCGCCACTCTCGACGGCGTGGGCTCCGTTCAGGTCACGGGCTTCGTGGCCGACAGCGTCAGCGGCGTCGCGGAGCTCCAGGTCGGCGGCTACCCGGTCGAGCTCGAGGCGGACGGCTCGTTCACGCTCACCCTGCCGTCCGACCACGGCCTGAACGTCATCGTCGCCGTGGCTTCCGATCTGGCCGGCAACTGGGCGGACGCCACCACCTCCTACTACTGGTCCGACCTGTGGCAGGCCCTCGAGGGCGAGGACGCCATGCTGCTCGAGGCCCTCGAGCTCTTCGTTGGCCAGGCGGTCCTCGACGATGGGGACCACGACGAGGCGGGCATCGACGACCTGGCGACGATCCTCGAGCTGGCGGTCAGCGATCTCGATTTCGACGCCCTGGGGTTCGACGCCACCCTCTGGGAGGAGATCACGCCTGGGGTCATCGACCTGCCGCTCATCGAGCAGGACGGCATCGTGCTGACCCTCGAGGGGGAGGCCGTGCTGAGCTCGAACATCAAGGACATCAGCTTCGGCGGGCTCAGCCTGGCCCTCGACGCGAAGGAGGGGGGCCTGTTGCTGACCGGCACCTTCTCGAGTGTGGGGGACGAGCCGGCCGTGGAGCTCCTCCTGAACGTCCTGGCGGAGCTGCCGATCGACGTCTACGGCGAGGCGCCGAACCCGCTCTGCGCCATCGGCTTCTGCGACGGCCCGCTGACGTGGACCGATCAGGTCCTCCCTTTCGCGGAGCTCGTGGCCTCCGCGAGCATCGACGAGCTGGGCTTCGTGGCGGACCTGAAGGTCTCCAAGGAGCTCGGCGCCGAGCTCGAGGTGGAGGTGATCGACCTCGTGCTCAGCATC
>CAZEHU010000691.1:0-2528 GCA_964511605.1 uncultured Myxococcales bacterium | reverse complement strand
TTCGTTCGGTCCGCCCCGCAGCGCGGAGGCCGAGCCGGCGGCGCCGGCGGCGCCTAGCGGCAACGGCCTCCCGGACGCCCGTGCCCGCGGCGAGCGACCGGGGTGAACGGTTACGCTCCCCCTCCATCGACGCCGGCGACGAGGCCCTCGCTGGCTACTGCGCCGAGCCCGCGCCCAACGGCTGCAAGCCGGACCTCGGGGCGTGGGGGGACACCCCTCTTGCCGCGAGCGCGCCCGACGGTGAGCACTGCGGGTGCGAATAGGTGGTACAAGGGGCGCCACCGACGCCTCATGCCCAGCGACACCCCGCCTTCGGATTCCTGGCTCGACACGATCCTCGTCGAGCGCTACCGCCTGATTCGCTGCCTCGGCAAGGGGGCCTTCGGCAGGGTGTATGAAGCGGAGCACGTGGAGACGGGCGGCCGAATGGCGGTCAAGCTCCTCCATGCACAGCACCAGGACGACCCCGACCTGGCGCGGCGCTTCCTCGGAGAGGCCCGCCATACCGCCCGCCTGAGCCACCCCAATACCATCCGCATCAGCGACTTCGGGCGCCTCGAGGACGGGAACCTGTACCTGGTGATGGAGTACGCCCCCGGGCGCCCCCTCGATGCAGAGATCGAGCGCGACGCGCCGATGGAGCCGGGGAGGGCACTGGGCGTCACGCTCCAGGTCCTGCGCAGCCTCGTCGAGGCGCACGGGCTCTCCATCGTCCACCGGGACATCAAGCCCGCCAACGTGATGCTCGTCGATGCGGTGGGGGAGCCGGACTTCGTCAAGGTGCTCGACTTCGGCATCGCCAAGGCCCTCGACGCGGACACCCACCACACCCAGGGCCTCGTCGGTACCCCCAACTATATGTCGCCCGAGCAGTGGAAGGGCGAGCCGGTGGACGGCCGCGCGGACGTCTACGCCGTCGGCTGCATGCTCTACGAGATGCTCGCCGGGCGGCCCCCCTTCACCGTCTCCCGCGCCGAGTCGAGGAGCTCGGCGGTCTATCGCCTGATGCGGCAGCACATCGACGAGGAGGCCGAGGACATCCGCGCCTTCAGCCCCTTCCTCGACGCGGAGCTGGCCCAGGCGGTGCACTCCCTGCTCCACAAGGATCCTGCGCAGCGGCCCAGCGCGGAGACGGCGCTCGAGGTCCTGGGCGCGCTGCGTCCGCGGGCGGCACCCGATGTCCCCTCGTCCAGGGCGGGCGGCGGGGCGGCACGGCGCACCGCCAGCCGCACCGATGCACAGGTCTCCGGCGTCGAGGCGACCCTCCAGGGCGGAACGGAGCAGGGCGTCGAGCGGCGGGAGGGCGCGGTACTCGCCCCCATCTCCGGCCTCGAGGCCACGGCGATAGGCGGGGACACGGAGGGGCTGGCGTCCCCGGCGGAGGCCGCCCCGCCTGCTCCCCCTCCGGCGGGGACCTCACCGGGCCGATGGAGAGCTGTGTGGGCAATGGTGGCCGCTGCCCTCGTGGCGCTGGGTGGGCTGGCGCTGGTGATGCTTGGACCCTCCGTGCAGGCCCCCGAGGACCAGGCCGCACCGCCCGTCGCTCCATCGCAGACGCCTGCCCTGGTGCCGACTCCAACGGAGCCGACTCCCCATGCGCTCACCGCGCTCCCACCCGAGAGTACGCTCCTGGTGATGCCCCTCGAGGCCCGACCGGAGCGTGCTGCAGACAGGGCGCTCTGGCCGCGGCTGCACCAGTACCTGGCCACGCGCCTCCTGGAGAGCGCACCGGCGTGGCGCGTCGTCGACCCGCAAGACGTGGACCGAAGGCTGCACGAGCGGGGCCTGGCCGCACCCCACAGCGAGGCCGCGGGCCGGGAGCTGGCCGCGGCGACCGGCGCCGGCGCCCTCCTGGAGGGCGGCGAGGTGCTCCGAGAGGCGGGACTCGTCAAGCTGCGCGCCACCCTGCGGGGCGCCGGGGGCGAGGGGCAGCGGGAGCTCGAGGCCCGAGCCGCCGGCCCACTCGAGGCGGCGAGCGCCTTGGCTGAGGCGCTCGCGGGAGCCCTGGCCGAGATGGGCGTCGAGGCTCGAGCCCCTCCGGTGGGGGAGCCTCCAGAGGTATTCCACGCTGCCCTCGAGGCCACGCTGCGAGATCCCTGGTCGAAGGATCGCTACGGGACGCTGCTCGAGGCGGCCCGGGCCTCCGGTGAGGCCGAGCTCCTCGCGTGGTCCGAGGCGCTCGCGGCCGGCACGGGCGCTGACAACGACTGTGGCCAGCTCACGGACGCCCTCCTCGCGCGCTGGCCTGCCACCCCGCTCGCCGCCGCGCTCTGCCACCACCGCTCGACGCGCCACGAGGACGCCCTGCACGCGGCGCTCGACGCCCTGGGGGAGCCGCGGCTGCGCCGCGTGGCCGGGGCCTTCGCCAGCAAGGTGGACTTCCAGAGCCGCACGCCGGCCGAGCGAGTGGAGCTCCTGGTCGAGCGCCTCGCCTGGGCGCCGGACGAGGTGGACGCGTGGTGGCTCCTGGCTACGCTCGGCACCTCGACCGGGCAGGGAGCCGAGGAGGCTGACAGCGCGCTCCCAGG
>CAZEHU010000690.1:0-2533 GCA_964511605.1 uncultured Myxococcales bacterium | reverse complement strand
TCTCGTCCCAGAGGTCCCAGTTCGGCCAGACCTCGAGCTCGTCCGCGGCGTTCAGCCAGTGCTCGTGGACGAGGCGGGCCTCGTCGTGGGTCAGCGGCAGGCCGACGGCCGCGGCCTGCACCAGCAGCATGGCCATGTCGCGGCTCCAGTGGGCGCTCTCGAGCCCCGGCTCCTCGGAGTCCGGTGCCAGGTAGTCGTCCATCCGGGCCGCCATGCCCTCGAGCAGCGCCAGGGCCACATCGTCGTGGCCGGTCACCAGGGCATGGCCCAGGGCGGCCATGTGGTAGTCCCAGACGATCGGGTAGTTGTAGTAGTTCGCCGCCGGGGCGATCTGGTCGTAGAGGCTGCCGTAGCCCGTACCGCAGTCGTCGGTCAGCGGCTCTCCGTACGCGACGAGGTCCGTGGCGAGTCGCGCCGTGCACTCATTGTTCGCGTCGAGGCCGGCGTACTGCACGTAGTTGCCGAGGTCCTGGTGGTCGAAGGCGTACGCCACCCCGTCGGGCCCCTTGGTCCGGATGTAGTACCCGGAGTCCACGATGTCCTTGTGGAAGCCCACCATGATCTCCCAGGTCTCCGCGCAGGCCTCGCGGACCCAGTCCTCCTCGATGTCCTCGAGGAGGTAAGGGAGGAACATCGAGGTGCGGGTGATCGCCCGGACGTCGTCCTTGCTGCGCATATTGGTCACCCAGATGCTCCCCCAGACCGGATTGTCCGGCCACCCGAAGGCCTGGGCGTTCCAGCCCTCGGAGTCGTGGTACGCCTCGTGGAACTCCACGACCTTCTCGCGGCCGTCGTCCTGCCAGCGCTCGGAGTCCAGCGTGAAGCTCTGGTCCATCGGGAAGACCGCCCGCGCCATCAGGTAGGGGGCGGGATCGTCCTCGCCCCAGCGGAACCCCTTGACCACGGCGCTCAGGCCCTTGCAGTACTGCTCGGCGGCCTTCTTGTGGGTCCACTGCCCGGGGCCGAGGGCCGCGCCGATCGCCTGGGCCAGGATGGTGGAGGAGGGGATCCACATGTTGTGCTCCTGGCCCTTCTCCTGGAAGGTCACGACCTCCCCGGACTTCACAGCCAGGATGTCGTTATGCCAGGCGAGATAGTCCTCCTCGTGCGCCGAGGCGTCCACGCCCATCGAGGTGCGCAGGATCCACCGGAACCAGTCCACCTGCTTCCACACGCCGGTGATGCGCCGGGTGAACTGGCTCACCTCCTCGGAGGACAGCGGCTCTCCGGCCGCGGGGCGCGTGAACTCGAAGGGCAGGGCTCGGGGCAGCCCCCGAGGGGCCTCCGGCTCCGCGGCCTCGCTCGGGTCGGCCGCGTCCTCCGGCTCGCTCGCCCCCGCCGGCGAGCCCGTGTCCAGAGCCTCGAGCCGCTCCGCCGCGTCCGCCGCCGCCCCTTCCTCGGCGACCTCCGGGGTGAGGGTATCCTCGCCCCCATCAGACGAGCCGCTCGCGCCGCAGCCGGCGGTCAGGGCGAGGCCCCCGACCAGGAGCGCGAGGCCCGGAGTCCCGATCCCCAGGCGTGCATCTTGCACCATGTGCGACCTCCTCCTCGTCCGCCGAGTGTGAGCCGGATGGGGCGTTTCCTCGCGGCTCGCCCCGACGCGGCTAGGATAGCACCGATGCCCCGCGCCGCTTATCGATACCCGAGCCTGCTTTGCTGAGTCGCGGCGCGGCCGGGGCCCGGCGCCTGATCCCACTGCTGTTGCTCTTCGCCGGCGCCTGCGAGGAGGCGAGAGGGGGGGGCTGCGGCACGGCCGCCGACGCTCCGCGCGCCGTAGCGAACCCCGCCGCCGGCATGCGGCAGGTGGAGCAGGCCTTCGCCGCCAAGCGCTCGAGCTTCGTCGTGGAGGTCGAGGGGGTGGTGGCGAAGCTCATCTCCGACGACGAGGAGGGGGCACGGCATCAGCGCTTCATCCTGAAGCTCGCGAGCGACCAGACCCTCCTGATCGCGCACAACGTCGACCTGGCTCCGCGTGCTCCGGTGAAGGTCGGTGATCGGGTCGGAGTGCGGGGCCAGTACGAGTGGAATCGGCGCGGCGGGCTGCTGCACTGGACCCACCACGATCCCCGCGGCAAGCGGCCCGGCGGCTGGATCCTGCACGAGGGGGAGGCCTTCCGCTGAGGCGCAGAGGGAGGGGGCCGCGGGCTCCGGGAGCGTGTCTCACATTGCGCAGGGGAGGGGGGAGTGCTACCGATCCCGCCTCCACACGCCCACGTCAAGCCGCCTCCGGAGTCCCCACCATGAAGCGCCTCGTCCTCCCCCTCCTCGCCGCGTCCCTCCTGACCGCCGCCGCCTGCGACAACAAGAAGCCCTGCGACAAGCTCTTCGAGAAGGTCTGCGACGCTGCAGGCGAGGAGCTCTGCGCCGAGCTGAAGAAGAAGCAGTTCTCCGACGAGGATCAGGCGGAGTGCGAGGCCACCCTCGCCGACGAGAAGAAGCTCGCCGACATGCTCGATGGCCTGCAGGCCGCCGCGGCCCTCAAGAAGGCCCTCGAGGGCGCCGGCGGGGCCGCCGGCGCCGCGGGCGCCATGGG
>CAZEHU010000689.1:0-2535 GCA_964511605.1 uncultured Myxococcales bacterium | reverse complement strand
CCCCGCCATCGACGTGAGAGCGGAGGCCCCGGAGGCGGCGGCCGCTCCGCCGCCGGCCGCGGCCCGTGTTGCGGTGGGGCGGCACGTAGACCCGCGGGGCCGGCGAGAGGCGCTCCCGCCGCCCCACCGCGGGGAGCGCTCGATCGACGCGGCAGGCGTCGACGTCGACCGGCTCCGCCGCGCGTCTCAGGAGCTCGAGCACCTCACCGAGGGTCGCCCCGTCCACGAGATCCTCGTCCTCCCAGGGACCGATGGCGGCGATCGCCCGGCCCTCTCGCTCCAGCACCACAGGCCCTCCACCGTCCTCCACGGCCCGCAGCACCTCGTCGAGCCTCTCCTCGAGCTCCTCGACTCCGAGTCGGAACAGCATCTCTTCCTCCTGGCCTCTCGGGCCCCTCACTTCCTCGTGCGCTCGCCCGGCTCCTTGCCGCGGCGACGCCGGACCTCGTTTCAACCCCTGTGCCAGGGGATCCCTGGGCGCCCTGCCCGGCGGCGATCGGCCAGGCGAGAGCAGGGTCCTCGTCGACTCCCCGCGCCGCCGCCGCCGCCTCGTCGACCGCTCCCGACGCCCCGTGCGCACCGGCGGGCCACGGAGCGCACACACCCACGCCGTGGTCGATCCGGTCCTCGGAGCAGCTCCTGGCCGCCATTCACGAAGGCGCGGCGCGGGTCTCGTCCACCGGGTCCTGAGTGTTTCTGGGCCTCGGAGCTACCTCGAGCGTGGCCCGCGCGTCCAGACTGCGAGGGGCCCGGAGCATCGGCACCAGGGATCCCGTCCGCTACCTTCGGACCATGTCCTCGGCCGTCGAGATCCCGCCCAGCGAGTCCCGCCGCCCCACCTACGCTGACATCGAGGCGCTGCCGCCGGGGCTGAACGGCGAGATCATCGCGGGGGAGCTGGTCGTCTCGCCGCGGCCGGCGAGCCCGCATGCTCGCGCCGGCACCAAGCTGACGGCGCTTCTGGACTCCAGCTTCGATATCGACAGCGCCGGCCCCGCTGGTTGGTGGCTCCTCTACGAGCCCGAGCTCAGCTTGGCCATCGAGCCCGACTATGATCCCATCATCCCCGATCTCGCCGGCTGGCGCCTCGAGACGATGCCCGAGTTCCCGGAGTTGGCGCAGTTCCACACCTGCCCGGACTGGATCTGCGAGATCGTCTTGCCCTCCTCGGCACGCCACGATCGCGTGATGAAGCTGCCCTACTACGCTCGCGCTGGCGTCCAGCATGCCTGGCTGGTCGACCCGGTCGCCCAGTCCCTCGAGGTCTACCGCCGCGAGGGGGCCTCCTGGCTCCTGGTCCAGACTGCTGGCGGCGACCAGAGGGTCCGCGCCGAGCCCTTCGATGCGCTCGAGCTCTCCCTCGACGCGCTCTGGCGACGGCGTCCGCCGCCGACCCCCGAGGACGTGGAGAGTGCACTCATCGAGGACGCGGCCCCTGGGGGCGAGTCCCTCATCGAGACCGAGTAGCGCCATTGTCGTCGTGGCGGGGAGCTGCTGACCGCGCGTGCAGCGCTCTCCCCCCCTACGATAGAGGCGTGAGCACGGCTCCCCTCTCTCTCCTCGACCCTGCTCGAGCGCCAGCTCGCGCTCGTCCGGCAGATCGTCCTCGCCGAGCTGGCCGATCTCGAGGCCAGCGTCTACCTGTTCGGCTCTCGAGCACGCGGAGACTGCGCCCGCCTGTCCGACGTGGACGTCGCTATCGCCGCCGGAGGTCCGCCTCTCCCGCTCGGTCGCCTCGGCGCGGTCGAGGAGACCCTCGAGGAGTCGAGCGTCATCTATCGCGTCGACCTCGTCGATCTCGGACGTGCCCCGGACTCCCTCCGGGCTCGAGTCCTCGAGGAGGGCATCGAGTGGACCGCGTAGCGCAGAAGCTCCAGGCCGCACGTGCAGTGCTCGCGGCGCTCGAGGAGGCCCTCGTGCGCGGCTTGTCGCAGGGCTCGCTCCTCCGCGATGGCGCCATCCACCCCTTCGAGTTTGCCTTCGAGGCCGCGTGGAAGGCAGGAGGCGCTTGGCTCTCCGCCCGCGAAGGCATCGAGGCTGGCCCACCACGGCGCAGGGTCCGAGGGGGCGCACTCCGCCGGGCCCCATTGCCCGGCGTACTCGTAGCAGAGAACCTCGACGACGACCCCCGAGCAATCCTCCTGGGGGTTCGACAGGTACTGGGCCCCGGTGACCTCTGTGCGCAGGATGGAGAAGCCCTCGGTGAAGGTCACGGGGTGCATCGGCTTCTCTTCGTCCGCGCCACCTGCACGGTATCCATCCCAGAGGCCATGACACCCCATCCAGAAGGTGCCGGGCGGCAGCCACATGCGGTCAGGCCCCTCGTCGTCCGAGCGGCAGGTGCCCTGCTCGGTGCACTGGAAGCCCGCAGGGCAGTCGATGCCGAGCTTGCCGCATCCCGACAGGTCCAGACAGCCCGGGGGCAGCGGGTCCGGTGAGGTGCCCCCCGTACACTTCCCCTCGCTGCATGTGTGATCGGGTAGGCGGGAAGTCCAAGGAACACAGGCTCCAGCGCTCGATGGGCGCGATTGACGT
>CAZEHU010000688.1:0-2536 GCA_964511605.1 uncultured Myxococcales bacterium | reverse complement strand
GAGGTCCCCGGCGTCACCGGCCTCGTGGACACCAACTACGAGGGCAAGGCCGCCGCCGCCGTGGACGCCCTGGCCGGCCACGACTTCGTCTACGTTCACGTGGAGGGCCCCGACGAGGCAGGCGGCCGCGGGACCCGGCGCCAGGGGGCCCTCGGCGGCGGCCACGGCGCCTCCCACGAGCACGGGGGCCGCGCCTGCAGGCAGGGTGCGCGGGCGCATCGCCCCCACCCAGACGGAGAGGCTCGTCGGCCGCGAGCGTGGGGGCTCCGCGGAGGCGGTGTGCAGGGTCACAGCCCCAGCTCCTCGCGGGCGGCGGCGGCCGCGCGCTCCCGTGCCTGGGCCCGCGACGCGCGAGCTCGCGCACGGTCCACTGCGACGTGGACCACGCGCAGCCCCGGGCCGGGGGGACAAGCCAGCGCTGCTCTCGAGGCCCCAAGCGAATCGACCTCGACGCAAGGCACCCCAGCGCCCAGGCAGAGGGGGGGGATCGCCACGGGCTGAGGGGTGAGGAAGAGGGGCGAGAAGGCAGCGGGGTGCTGGGCGATAGGCAGCTCCTCGAAGATCGACCCGCCGTGATCGTCGACGACGATCGCTGTGAGGGGGATTTCGAGGGCGCGGGCGGCCACGAGGGCTCCGGCGTCGTGCAGGAAGGCGAGATCGCCGAGGAGGACCCAGCTCGCCGCGTCGGGGGCCGCGAGGGCCTGGCCGAGGGCGGTCGCGAGGGTGCCGTCGATGCCATTGGCGCCTCGACTCGAGGTGAGGAGGACGTCTGCCCGCGGCGCGGCGAAGGCGTCGACGTCACGGATCGCCAGGCTGGAAGCCACGTGGAGCGTGCCGCCCTCGGGCAGGGCCTCCAGGACGAGGCGTGCGATGGCGCCGCCCCAGGGCTCGACCTCGTCTGCATCGAGCGCGCCCTCGGCTGCCTCGGTGGAGCGGTGCCAGGCAGCACGCCATCGGGACCGCTCTGCGGCCCTCGGCAGCGCCCCCTGCAGGCGAGCTGCCAGGGCGTCGAGGAGGCGGTCCGGCTCGGCGATCAGCCAGTGATCCGCTCGATGGTCCGGGTCATGCCACCGCCCCCCAGGGTCCACGAGCAGGGTCCGGGTCGGCGGCATCGCCAGCCACCGGCGGAGGGGGGCCGAGGTGGGCACCCGGCCGATCCTGAGAACCTGCTCAGGGCGCAGCGCCTCCCGGAGCGTGGGATCTCGGGCCAGCAGATCGGCGTGGGGGAGCCCGAGGCCCGCGTGGGCGGAGGCGCCGTCGACGAGGAGCGGCCAACCCAGCCTCTGGGAGAGGGCCTTCGCGGCGGCTCCGCAGCGCCCCGGGATCACCTCCCGCCCCTCCGAGGGGGGACCGAGCACCACGAGCCCGCGGGTGGTGGAGCGGAGCTCCTCCGCGAGGTCGTCCAGGACGCGGGAGTCCAGCGTGGGTCGACCCTGGATCATGGTGGGCCGGCGGCCAGCACGGCGCGCGGCGGCCGCGGTCTCTGATGGCTCCCAGAGGGGCTTGCGGAACGCCACGTCCAGGTGGACGGGGCCCGAGGGCAGCCCGAGGGAGGCCTGGACCGCGCGGAGCGCGAGGGTCTGTAGCCAGGCGGGCTCGAGGTCGTGAACATCGCCCGAGGCGGGGATCTGCGCGGCGAGGCGGACGTAGGGGGAGAAGAGCTCGCGCTGCGACACCGTCTGGGGTGCCCCCGCGCCCTGGAGCTCCGCGGGCCGATTCGCGGTCAGGGCCACCAGGGGCAGGCCGGAGGCGTCGGCCTCGACGATGGCCGGGAGCCAGTGGGCGCCTGCGCTCCCCGAGGTGGCGAGCAGCACGACAGGCCGACCGCTCCGACGAGCGTTTCCCAGGGCGACGAATGCCGCAGCGCGCTCGTCGAGGAGCACGTGGAGCTCCAGCTCCTCTCGGGCGGCCGCACGATCGAGGGCGAGCACCAGGGGCGTCGACCGCGACCCGGGGGAGAGGATGGCCGTCCGGACGCCTGCGCGGAGCAGGCCACGGATCAGGGACTCCGCCACGAGGCGGTTGGCATCCTCGGGCGCCCGGGTCGGCGGGGCCTCTGGCGGGCAGAGGGCCTGTGGCGAGGGGGCGGATACGCTCATGGCCCCTACCCCAAGGTGGCGGCGCCGACCGCCCGACGCAGGGTCTCGAGCTTGGCCTCGGTCTCCTCCCACTCGCGGGCGGGGTCCGAGCCACGGACGAGGCCCGCGCCCGCCCATGCCCAGGCGCCCTCTTCCGTGAAGAGCGCGCAACGGAGAGCGACATGGAAGCGCGCGCGCCCATCGCCGCCGATCCACCCCACAGGACCCCCGTAGAGACCGCGTGCGGCTCCCTCGTGCTCCGCAAGCCAGGCCGCCGCCGCCTCGCGGGGGGCGCCGCAGACCGCGGGGGTTGGGTGGAGGGCCTCGAGCAGACGAAAGGGCCATCGCGCGCCCGGCGCCTTCGCTTCGATGGGCGTATGGAGGTGCTGGACCGCCCCGAGGCGGAGCACGCCACGGCGGCCGGCCCGCGGGGCGAGGCCGGCCCCCTCGAGGGCCTC
>CAZEHU010000687.1:0-2537 GCA_964511605.1 uncultured Myxococcales bacterium | reverse complement strand
CACCAGCCCCCCGAGCGCGGTCCCGATGAGGGCGCTCAGGCGCCCGAGGAGGCGGCGCCTCCCTGCGTCCTCGGGGACGAGGGGGGCAGCGGCGTCCGTGGGGGAGGGGGTGTCCACGGGCGGCATCCTACCAGCGTCGCAGCGCCTGTCCCCATCCTTGCCCACACTCCCCCCGGACCTCTCGGAACATCGCTCGGCGCCGCGATCGGCGGCTCGCCTCAGCGCCCGTGGGGCAGCTCCGCGGGATCCCACCGCCACGCCTCCGGCTCGAGGCAGCCGACGAGGGGCTCGCAGGCCTCGTGGCGCAACAGGAGGTGGCAGGACTCGTACTCCCCGGTCTGAGCGCAGGCGCCGAAGCGGCCGAGGCGGTGGCAGGGGTCGGAGCCCTCGAGCATGGCGATCACGCAGGCCTCCGCTTGCCCGAGCGTCGCGTCGCAGCCCGCGAAGGTGGTGCCCAGGTCCTGGACGCAGATCGGCACCTCCGGCACCGACGCCGCGGCGATGTTGTGATCGCACGCGGCGGGCACGTAGCCCGCTCCCCCGAGCTGGCAGAGGGACCACGCACACCACGCCTCGGCGATCTCGGCGTCGAGGGCCCGGACCTCGGCGCCATGGTGGGCCCCCAGGCCGCTCCCGGCGTCGAGCCAGGCCGCCGGCCCGGTCAGAGGCAGGGTCTCGAAGGTGCGCCCGCAGGTCTCCCCCTCTCGCTCGCACCGGCAGGTCGCCGAGCCAGCGGCGGCCACGCAGAACTCCACCGCCGGATCGAGCGCGACCGCCTCGCCGCAGGACGCCGCCAGGGCCGCCACGCAGCCCTCTCGCTGTCCGAGTGGGCCGAGGGCCTCGACCTCCGTCGCCGCCCCGGGCGCCGGCCCAACCGGCACCAGGCTCTCCCCGCACTCCACCTCCTCGACGCTGGCCGTGCAGCCACTGGCCACGCAGCGGTCGAGGTCCAAGCGGCAGGTCCTCGCCGCCTCCCAATCCCCGGGGCAGCGCGCTCGGCAGAGCAGCGTGCGGATGGGGGCCGCGAGCGAGGCCACGGCCGAGGCGCTCGGAGGTAGCCCACATGCGGCCACCGTGTCGCACGCCGCAGGCGAGAGCAGGCCGTCGATCGGTTGGCAGGGCAGGGAGGCCGCGGACAGGAGGCAGGCCCCGAGGTCCGCGAGCGGGGCCTCACAAGGCAGCGCCTGCTTCGACAGGGCCCCCTCGGCGACGAGCTCGCAGGTCGCTGCGTCCACGCAGCCCTGCGCGTGGGCATGGCCGAACGGATCGGAGGCGATCCAGCCACAGAGGGCCTCCCGCAGGTCGTCCGAGAGCGTGCTCGCCGCCGCCTCCCCGTCGAGGCCGAAGGGCAGCACCAGCTCGGCCGCCACCACCTCGGCTGCCGCCTGCTCGGGGGCCAGGGGACAGGTGCTGTGCTGCTCCTCGGGCGTCGCGGCGCCGCCCCCGGCCGAGCAGCCGCCGAGCACCAGGCCGGATGCTGCCAGGAGGCCTCGCCAGGTCCGCCTCGAGGCTCCATCATGGCGCCCGTGACGACCCCCGCCCCTGCGCGGGCGGCGGCGGACCTCCAGCGCCGGAACGCCCGGATCCTCTACGTCTGCTTCATCCTCTCCGGGGGCGCGGGCCTGGTCTACGAGGTGGTCTGGGGCAGCCTGCTGGCGCTCCTGGTCGGCGGCTCCACCGCGACCCACACGGTGGTGCTCGCCGCCTTCATGGGCGGCCTGGCCCTCGGCAATCGCTTCGGTGGCCGCTGGGCGGATAGCGACCTGGCCCCGCTCCGGGTCTACGGCTACCTCGAGGCCGCGGTGGGCATCCTCGGCTGCCTGACCCCCCACCTGGCCGATCTGGCAGGCTCCGCCTACGAGATCCTGGCACCGATCCCCCTCGGCCCCCTCGCCTGGCTCGACCTGCCGCTGCGGCTGGCCCTCGCCGTCGGCTGCATCCTCCCCGGCGCCCTGGCGATGGGCGCGACCTTGCCGGTGCTCGTCCGTGCCACGACCGAGCGCCTCGGCGGGCTCGGCCGCTCGGTGGGCTGGCTCTACTTCATCAACAGCGCCGGCGCGACGGCCGGGGCCCTGCTCGCCGGCTTCTCGCTCCTCCCCACCTTCGGCTACGATCTGGCGGCGATCCTCGCCGGCCTGGTGAACCTCGCCCTGGCCCTCCTGGCCCTCGGGCTCGCTTCCGCTGCGGATCGACGACAGGTCGCGGGGACATCGAAGGCCGCGAGGGCTCGAGCAGAAGCATCGGAGGTCGCAGACCTCGCCGGCGCCGTCCCCGTGCCGGCCGCCTCGCCCGCCGTCGAGCCCCACGCCCGGCGCTACTCGGAGGCCCTCGGCAGGGCGGCGGTTCATGCGGTCTTCTTGAGCGGCATCGCCACCATGATCGTCGAGATCGCGTGGACGCGCATCCTCGCCCTCACGATGGGCGGTAGCGCCCAGGCCTTCTCGATCATGCTGGGCACCTTCATCGGCGGCATCGCTATCGGTGGTGTCGTCGCGGCGCGCGTGGCCTCCGGGGATCGTGACGCCTTCCGGCCCCTC
>CAZEHU010000686.1:0-2539 GCA_964511605.1 uncultured Myxococcales bacterium | reverse complement strand
ACCTCCTCTTCCGCGAGGGGGAGGGCATCGCCGAGGAGGCCCGCGGCCTCGAGGCTTGGGGCCGCGAGCGCTTCGCCGCCCTCGACGTGGTGCCCTATCGCTGGGGACGCCTCTGGGGCGGCGCCCTGGGGCATCGGGTCCCGGCCTCCGCTCGCGCGGCGCTCCGGGCGCTGAAGCAGGCCCTCGACCCCGACGGGCTGCTCCATCCGGGGGCGACCCTGTGGGGCCTCGACGAAGGCCCGTCGTGACGAATGTCACGGTCTCGTGCGCCCGCCGCCGATAGCGTCGGGCATGGTCTCCTCACCCGCGCCGTCTCGCGATCCGTCCGCCTCCTGGAGCCTCGGATCCCTCAGGGAGCGCCTCGCTCAGCTCCTGATCGCCTCCGGCCTCCTCCCGGAGGGCTGGGGCCTCCGCTCCCTCGAGCGCCTCGAGCCCGACGGGGTCCTCCTCGACCTCGGCCCGGCCGAGGGCCGGGGGGTGCTCCTCGAGTGGCGCGAGCACGGCGGACAGAGCGTCCCGGCCTTCTTGCGTGGCCCGCGCTACGCCGTCGGCTATCGCGACCGCCCCGGGGCCTGGTCGCTCGACGACGGCGAGACCCCCGCGGAGGTGAAGCGCGCCTCGGCCCTCGTCTGCCAGCATCTCGCCCGAGCGGTGGAGGACCTCCCCCTGTCGAGCCCCCCGCCGAGGCCCCTCGAGGAGCGCGAGGGCCTGCCTTTCGATGCGCGCGGTCTGCACACGCGCCTGGCTCCCGTCCTGGGCGAGACGACCGAGCTGGTGGAGGGCTGGCGCCTCGACGATGCTTATGACTTCGGCCCCGAGGAGGTGGCCCTGGGTTTCGTACACCCCGAGCTCGAGGACAGCGCCCGCCTCAAGGTCCGCCCGCGGGACGACGATCGGCCCGCCGCTTACCGGACCGAGCAGCTCGACGTGCTCTACCGCATCCCTTTCGGACGCCCCCGCTCCGAGGATCACGCCCGGGCCCACGACCACCTGGCGCGGGAGCTCTCGCTCCTCCTCGAGGAGGCGGAGCGCGACGTGCGCTTCGAGCGCATCGAGCGCGCCCCCGCGGACATGCCCGCCCCCCGCCAGGGGCCGCCGCCGGCCATCAACATGGCGATCCCCGCCCCCTGCCACCTCGAGTGCAACTTCTGCTCGATCAAAGAGGAGATCGACCCGATCGTCGACCCCTCCGACGAGTTCGTCGAGCACCTCCGGCAGGATCTCCGCCGAGCGGCCGCCGAGGGCACCAAGACCGTGCGCGTCAACGGCCTCGAGCCCCTCAACGCCCCCTACGTCTGGGACCTCCTCGCCCTCGCGCGGGACGTGGGCTTCGAGGAGGTGCACGTCCTCAGCACCTTCCTGCCCCTCGACGATCCGGCCAACGCCGATCGCCTCTTCGAGGTCCTGCCCGATCGCTATCGCCTCTATGTGCCCCTGTACGGCTCCTGCTCGGAGGTCCACGACAAGGTGGTCGGCCGCGAGGGGGCCTTCGCTGAGCTGCTCCGGGCCATCGGCCACGCCAATGAGCACATGGCGGCCGACGAGGCCGCGGGCAGCGAGCGGCAGGGGATGATCATCATCACGACCATCCTCACCAGCGATAACGTCCACGACGCGCGCGCGATGGCGGATCTGGTCGGTCCTCTCTGCCGCTGGTGGGAGGTGCACCTGCCCTTCCCCAACACCTCGAGCCGCCGGGATCGCTACCCCGAGGTGACGATCACCATGAGCGAGGCTCTCGAGGCGATCTACCCCAGGGACTGGTCGGCGCTGACCGATCTGCCCCTCGGCGAGGTGCTGCCCTGCATCGCCCTCGACCACCAGCAGCGCTCCGGCCACCGCCTCATCAGCGAGGAGCGCCTCAGGCGGCGGCGGCCGGAGCCCTCCGGCACCTACTATGAGACCATCGGCTTCACCCACAGCCTCGGCGGTGGGGAGGCGGTGGCGTTCACGGCGGCCACGGTGCCCTGCCCGCACAGCGAGGGCTGTGCTTTGGCCGGCGTCTGTCCGCGCAAGGTGTATGGCGCCTACGCTCGGGCCCACGGCATCGAGGAGCTCCAGCCCGTGAGCGAGGCCGAGATCCTGGCGCTGAGCGATGGGGAGGCGGTCCTGGCGGTCGTAGCGGAGAGCGAGGCCCTCCGTGGCTGATCCAGCGGAGCGCGCGCGCCCCCTCCCCCAGGGCCAGCCGGCCCCTCGCCTGGACCTGAAGGTGGGCTTCTCGTGCAACAACCACTGCACCTTCTGCGTGCAGGGCGATAAGCGCGAGCGCCTCGAGGATCGCTCGACCGAGCGGGTCATGGAGCTCCTCGAGCACCACAGGGAGGGCTCCTCCGGCGTGGTCTTCACAGGCGGGGAGGCCACGATCCGTGCGGACATCGTGGACCTCGTGGCCCACGCGAGGGATCTGGGCTACGGCACCATCCAGCTCCAGACCAATGGCCGCCGCCTCGCGTACCGCCCCTTCGTTCGGGCCCTCGTCGAGGCCGGCGCCACCGAGGTCTCCCCGGCCATCCACGGCTCGACCGCGGAGATCCACGAC
>CAZEHU010000685.1:0-2540 GCA_964511605.1 uncultured Myxococcales bacterium | reverse complement strand
GTGATGACCGCCACCGGCGTGATCCACGCGCCCGGACACGTGCTCGTCGACGGCGGACGGATCCTCTCCGTCGGTCCGGGCGAGCCCCCGGCCGACATGCTCGAGGGCACACGGCTGGTCGCGGTCCAGGGCCGCACCCTGACGCCGGGCCTCATCGATACCCATAGCCACATGGGCGTCTACCCTTCGCCTGGCGCTCGCGCCCACTCCGACGGCAACGAGGCCACCGCTCCCACCACCGCGGGGGTCTGGGCCGAGCACAGCTTCTGGCCCCAGGATCCCAACCTGGAGCGTGCGTTGATGGGCGGCATCACCACCATCCAGGTGCTCCCCGGCTCCGCCAACCTCATCGGCGGACGCACCGTGACCCTCCACCTCGTACCCCACCGCGGCTCCCGCGCGATGCGCTTCCCCGGGGCCCCGGATGGCCTGAAGATGGCCTGCGGCGAGAACCCGAAGCGGGTCTATGGCTGGCACAAGAAGACCAAGCCCTCCACCCGAATGGGCAACCTGCGCGGCCAGCGCGGGGCCTTCTACAAGGCCGAGGCCCACCGCGCCAAAGCGAAGAAGGCCAAGGAGCTCAAGCGCAGTCTGGGCCTCGAGTCCCTCGCTGGCCTGCTCGAGGGACGCCTCCTGGCCCACGTCCACTGCTATCGGGCCGACGACATGCTGAGCTTCCTCCAGCTCGCAGACGAAGTGGGCTTCGAGGTGCGGTCCTTCCACCACGCCGTGGAGGCCTACAAGATCCGCGACATCCTGAAGACCCACGACGTCTCGGTTAGCACCTGGGCGGACTGGTGGGGGGGCAAGCTGGAGGCCTACGACTCGGTCGAGGAGGCCATCGCGATGATCGCCGCCGACGGCGGCCGCCCCATCGTGCACTCCGACAGCGCCCGCGGGATCCAGCGTCTGAACCAGGAGGCCGGCAAGGCCCTCTGGTCCGGCCGCCACATGGGCCTGGAGCTGAGCGAGGAGGAGGCGCTGCGCTGGATCACCTGGAACCCCGCCTGGGCGCTGGGCATCGAGGCGGAGGTGGGCAGCCTCGAGGTGGGCAAGCGCGCGGACCTCGTGGTCTGGGAGGGCGATCCCTTCTCGGTCTATGCCAAGACCTCCCTCGTCTTCGTCGACGGCATGCTCCGCCACCGCTGGGGCAGGGAGCTCGAGCCCTGGAGCGACTTCGAGCTGGGCCAGGAGATCACGCCGTGATCGGGTCCACGCGCCGCTCCCTCCGGGCCCCGCTCTTCGCTCTCGCGACCCTCCTCCTCGGGGCGCCGGCCGCCACCCACGCCAGCCAGACGCGGCCGACCTGTACCGTGGTTCGCGGCGCACGGGTCTGGCTCCCGGACGGCCCTACGAAGGGCGCACCCGTCGCGTTCGACCACAAGGGCATCACCAGCGTCGGGGAGGGGACCCCGACCGGGCCCACGTGCCTGGACGTGGACGGCGCGGGCCACGTCCTCACCGCAGGCTTCATCGATCCCTTCACCACCCTCGGCCTCGTCGAGATCGAGTTGGAGCCGAGCGCCGTCGACCACGCCGGAGATCCCCTCGAGGGCGCCGCGATCGTTCGGGCCTCCTTCCCCGTCTGGGAGGGCTACAACCCCCGCTCGACCATCGTGCCCATCACTCGGATCGCCGGCGTGACCAGCGCGATCATCGCCCCCACCGGGGGACTGGTCTCCGGGCTCGGAGCTTGGGTGGACCTGACCGGCGCCAGCCAGGCCGAGGCTGTGGCGCGGCCCCGCGCCAGCCTGCACGCCACCCTGGGGCAGAGCGATAAGTCCCGCGCCCGGCGGCTCCACATCCTGGACCAGCTCCTGTCAGAGGCGCGTGACTTCGAGCGCCTCCGCGCGGTCTGGGAGAGGACCCGGCAGGCCCGCTTCGCTTTCGAGCCGGCGGAGCTCGACGCCATGCTCCTGGCCCTGAGGGGTTCGGTCCCCCTGGTCCTGCGCGCGAACCGCGCCAGTGATATCGAGGCGATCCTCCGGCTCGCCGAGCGCCATCGCCTGCCGCGCGTCATCATCGCAGGTGGGGGGGAGGCCTGGCTGCACGCCGAGGCCCTCGCCGCCGCGAAGATCGCGGTGATCGTCGATCCGATCCTCAACGCCCCGGAGAGCTTCGATCTCCTCGAGGTCCGGGCCGACAACGCAGCGCGCCTGCGCCGGGCCGGGGTCGACGTGATGATCTCGACCTTCCACGGCCACAACGTGCGCCTCCTCCGGCAGTCCGCCGGGAACGCCGTGCGAGAGGGGCTCGAGCACGCGGCGGCCATCGAGGCCCTGACAGGCACCCCAGCGCGGGTCTATGGCATGCCGGACCGGGGCCGCGTCGCGGCCGGCGCGAGGGCCGACCTCGTGCTCTGGAGCGGCGACCCCCTCGAGCTCTCGTCGCGGGTGGTCCGCCTCTGGATCGGCGGGCGAGAGATCGCACTCGAGAGCCGCCAGCGCCGCCTCCGCGACCGCTACCGGTCCTTGCCCGGCACCCCCTCGGAGCCGCTCCCGCTGGTGCCTCTGCTCGGATCGCAGACTCGCGACCGATAG
>CAZEHU010000684.1:0-2543 GCA_964511605.1 uncultured Myxococcales bacterium | reverse complement strand
GGTCTCGGTCGTGGGCGTCTCGTGCTTGGCGAAGAAACGGACCTCGGGGTGCAGGCGAACTCCGGTGCGCTCGTCGATGAAGCGAAGCGCCCCCAGGTCCGCATCCCACGCGCCGAAGCTCAGGGTGGCGGGGATCGCGCCGGGGCCTCCGCCCTCGAGGCGAGCGACGCGCGAGTCGAAGGCTCGCATCGCTCCGCCATCGTCGAAGGCGAGGTCGATCTGGGCCGAGCCTCCGGCCGCCTCCACCGTGCAGCCGAAGGTGGAGCCGGGGCCGAGGGCGGCCCGCGCGGCTCGGATCTTCTGCATCGCCAGCATCGGCACCACCTTCAGGAGGCCCGTATCCCGGATGCGCCAGCTCTGCCGGCTCCGCGCGTCGTCGACACCCACCTGCACGTAGTCCGTGAGGAAGGAGCGGGCGAGCCAGAAGTCGTCCCGGATGCGATCGCGCGAGGCCGGATCCTCGAAGCGCACGCTCATCTTCGGTGTGCCCAGCTCGGTCTCGACGTGGAAGGGGCCGGTGTCCTGGCCCGCGAGCCAGGTCACGAGGTCCTCCACCTCCCTCGGCGCGACGGTCTCGCCCTCCTTGAGCACGGTCATCGTCGCGCGGGTCAGCGCGTAGCCGCCCTGCTCGTCCCAGCTCTGGTGGGCGCCGGAGTAGGTGAGCCGGTAGTCCCGTGCGGCGAGCTCGTCGCCGAGGGTCATGGGCTTCTCGGGATCCTGATCCTTGAAGACCTTGCCGGTGAAAGCGACGAACATCAGCACGACGCCGAGGTGGATGATGTAGCCGCCGTAGCGGCGTGGATTCCGGAAGGTCAGGGCGATGACGGCCGCGCCATAGGTGCCGCCGGAGCGCTGTCTTCGGATGCGGGCTCCGGCGTGGAATTCCCGGACGATGATCCAGGTGCAGAAGACTGAGAAGAGGTACGCGAAGAAGGTGTAGACGTGCACGACCTCGAGGCCGTCGGCCCAGGGGCCGTAGGCCTCGCCGAAGCTCTGGCCGTTGGCGTGAGCGAGGCTCGAGATCGACCAGGCGCTCGCGGCCACGGTCCCTGCCACGGTGATCACGACGGAGCCGGTGATCGGGTTCGTGAAGTTCTTGCGGAATGCGCGCCCCGTGGTCCGCCGCCAGGGGATGATCATGCCCACCCCCATGACGAGGAGGAGCGCGAGCCCGATGGGCGTCATCACGCGGTTGAACCAGGGCTCGCCGAGGGTGACGGCCTGGTCGAGGGTCTCCATCTCGCCGAGCAGTCCACCGAGCACGGCGTTCCACAGGTCCGCGACCTGGTTGTAGGCGCCCTGCACCCCCTCGAGCTCGCTGATCTTCGGGAAGAGGGTGCCCCAGAGCACGATGAAGGCGCAGCCCACCAGGAAGAGGTTGTTCATCACGAACATGCTCTCGCGGCTGAAGAGGCTCTCGATGTGCTGATCGGACTCGAGCTCCTTGAAGCGCCAGACGATCAGCGCCAGGCTGATCAGCATCAGCGCGACCATGTAGACGATGAAGTAGGGGGCCACCGTCGAGTCCGCGAAGGCGTGGATCGAGTCGATGAGCTGGCTGCGGGTCAGGAAGGTCCCGAAGATCGTCAAGAAGAAGGTCAGGCAGACCAGGATGATGTTCCAGCGGCGGAGCATGCCGCGCCTCTCCTGGATCATCACCGAGTGCAGGTAGGCGGTGCCGGTGAACCAGGGGATGAGGCCGGCGTTCTCGACCGGATCCCACATCCAGTAAAAGCCCCAGCCCAGCTCCTGGTACGCCCAGAGGGCCCCGAGCACGAGCCCGATGGACAGGAAGCACCAGCTCACGATGGTCCACGTGCGGGTATCGGTGATCCACTGGGTGTCGAGCTTACCGGTGATGAGGGCCGCCACCCCGAAGGCGAAGGGGATCGTGAAGCAGATGTAGCCCGTGAGCATCGCCGGCGGATGGAAGGCCATCGTCGGGTTCTGCAATAGCGGGTTCAGGCCCTTGCCGTCGGTCGGCGCGGCGGTGGTGATGAAGGTCTCGAAGGGGTTGGACTCGAAGACCATCAGGACGAAGAAGAAGAAGATCGAGAGCATCAAGACGCCGGTGGCCCAGGCCAGGTAGACCGGCTCCCGATCCCGTCGCGTGTGGATGGCGATGGCGCTGAAGAGCGTCAACGAGGTGCTCCAGAAGAGGAGCGCCCCTTTCTCTCCGCCCCAGAAGGAGGCGATGAGATAGAGGGTGGGCATCGTGCGATCCGAGTAGCTCGACACGTAGCTGTTCGAGAAGTCGTGGCTGACGAAGCCGTGGGTCAGGATCACCGCCATCGCCACGTTCAGTGCGACGGCGGCCCAGAGTCCGTAGCGCGAGGCCCGGATGAGGGCGAGGTTCCTCGTCAGCGCCCCCGAGAAGGCCGTGAGGGCCACGAAGAGCGTGATGAAGAACGTGACGAGCACGAGCAGCTGGCCGAGCTCCTGCATCTAATTGGCCTCGGCGACCCGCCCGGGCCCGGGGGGGGAGGGAGGGCCCGGCATCAGGAGCTCGGCCCCCCCGCTCCCTGCCCGTACTTCTCGCGGTA
>CAZEHU010000683.1:0-2547 GCA_964511605.1 uncultured Myxococcales bacterium | reverse complement strand
CCGGGCCGTAACTCCAGACACCTCCGACGTTTCTGGCGCTAAGTGAACGGCATTGCGTCTAGATGTCCGCGTCCTCTTCCCCGAGGACTTCCACGGACACGAGGACGACGAGCAGCGCCTCCGCCTCCACCTGATCCCCGGCCCGGGCCAGCACCTCCTCGACGCGGCCGGCGTAGGGCGCCGGCAGGGTGTGCTCCATCTTCATGGCCTCCAGGACGACGAGGCTCGCTCCCTGTTCGACCTCGTCCCCTGCTCGGACACGCACCTCGAGCACCTTGCCCGGCATCGGCGCCAGGCAGCTCCCGGAGGCGGCGCTCCGCTCCCCCTCCGGGAAAGGGCTCAGGGGGGCCAGCGCGACGATGCCATCCGGGCCGTGGACCCAGCAGACGCCTCGCTCGTCGGCCACCGCACGCCAGGTGGCGGCGCGATCGTCGAGCGCCACGGTCCACGCGGGCCCAGCGCGCCGCAGCACATGGACCTCATGGGTCCTGTCGCCGACGGTGAGGGACCACGCTGCGCCCCCGTGGTGGCGAAAACCCACCGTGAGGGTGGTCTCGCCGACGGTCCAGCGCTTGTCCGGATCTCGAAAGCGCAGGCTGCGCCAGCCCAGGGGCAAGGAGGGCAGGGTGGGGCGGCGCCCCGCCGTGCCCTCGAGGGCCAGGAGCGTGGCGATCATCGCCGCCCGCTCCCAGGCGCCCTCCCGCGGGCTCTCCGGGCTCGCGAGGTGCTCCTCCAGGAAGCCCGTGTGCAGATCGCCGGCCGCCCAGGCCGGGTGGCGCAGGATGCGTGCGAGGTAGCGGACGTTGGTCTCGAGGCCCAGCACGCTCGACCGCTCGAGGGCAGCGGCCAGGCGGCGGGTGGCCTCGGCCCGGCTCGCGCCGTGGGTGACGATCTTGGCGATCATCGGATCGTAGTCGGTGCCGATGAGGTCCCCGGCCTCCGCGCCGCTGTCGACCCGCAGGCCAGGCGCGGCGGGCACGTGCAGATCCAGGAGCCGCCCGCTCTGGGGCAGGTGGCCGCCGTCTGGATCCTCGGCGTAGAGCCGGGCCTCGATCGCGTGGCCCCCAGGAGCACTTGCCACGAGCTCCTCCTGGGTCGCCGGAAGGCCCTCGCCGCGGGCGATGGCGAGCTGGGCGGCGACGAGGTCCACACCCCAGACCAGCTCGGTGACCGGGTGCTCCACCTGCAGGCGGGTATTGACCTCGAGGAAGGAGAAGCTGCCGTCCTGGGCCAGGAGGAACTCCACGGTCCCAGCGGAGCGATACCCTAGCGCCCGACCGAGACGGACGGCGGCCTCGCAGACGGCGTGCGAGAGCGCGGCGTCCACGGCGACCGAGGGGGTCTCCTCGATCACCTTCTGGTGGCGACGCTGGATCGAGCACTCACGGAGGCCGACGTGCACCACGCCCCCCTCACCATCGCCGAGGATCTGCACCTCCACGTGGCGGGGCCGCTCGACGAAGCGCTCGACGAGCAGGGTGTCGTCTCCGAAAGCGGAGAGGGACTCCCGCCTCGCGGAGGCCACCGCCTCCTCCAGATCGTCCGGGCCCGAGACGACGCGCATGCCCTTGCCACCCCCACCTGCGGAGGCCTTGAGCATGAGCGGGAAGCCCACCTCCTCGGCCTCGGCGACCGAACCGCCAGGCGTCACGGGCACGCCGGCCTCCGCGGCCAGCCCGCGGGCGGCCACCTTGGAGCCCATCTGCCGGATGGTGTCCGCCGAGGGACCGATGAAGACCAGGCCCGCGGCCTCCACGGCCTGAACCAGCTCGGGACGCTCGCTCAGGAAGCCGTATCCCGGGTGCACCGCCCAGCAGCGCGCGGATCGGGCCGCGGCCACGATCGCGTCCGCCCTCAGGTAGCTCTCGGCGGCCGGCGCCGGCCCGAGGCGGACGGCCTCGTCGGCCTCGAGGACCCAGGGCGCGCCTCGGTCGGCGTCCGAGTAGACCGCCACGACGCCGTGGCCCTCAGCGCGGCAGCTACGGGCGATCCGACGAGCGATCTCGCCGCGGTTGGCGATGAGCACCCGCAATGGCGGAACACTCCCCAGGAGGTGGTGGGCTCGATCCCTCGCGCCGTCGCTGCGCTCAGCGCGATGGCCAGCACGTCCCGGGTCTCGCGCGGATCGAGGATGCCGTCGTCCCAGAGGTGACTCGTGGCGTACAGGGCGCCGGACTCCTTGCCCACCTGGCCACCGACCACCGTCTTCATCGCGGCGAGCTGCTTCTCGTCCACCTCCTGCCCGCGGCGTGCTGCGGCGTCCCGCTTGATGATCTCCAGGACGCCGGTGAGCTGCTCTGGACCCATCACCGCGATCCGGTGGTTCGGCCAGGTGAACAGGAACCGAGGGCGGTAGGAGCGCCCGGCCATGCCGTAGTTGCCCGCGCCATAGCTGGCGCCCGTCATCACGGTGAGGAGCGGCACGGTGGAGTTGGACACCGCGTTGATGAGCTTGGCCCCATGCTTGATGATGCCCCCCTCCTCGTAGCGGCGGCCCACCATGAAGCCGGTGATGTTCTGCAGGAACAGCAGCGGAATCTTTCGCTG
>CAZEHU010000682.1:0-2551 GCA_964511605.1 uncultured Myxococcales bacterium | reverse complement strand
CTCCTCGAGCACGCCGAGGCCTCCGGAGCCCGGGTGCTCCGCGGCTCCCGGGCCATCGCGCTGCTCGTGGACGACGCCGGCACCACGTGCGGCGTCGCCGCGGAGGATCCCAAAGACGCTCCCTTCGAGGTCGACGCCGCGATCACGGTCGACGCCACGGGCACCGCCGGGTTGACCATGCGGGAGCGGGGCTGGCGCGAGCGCGAGGAGTCCCTCGATCGGGTCGCCGTCTGGACCTACGTGCGCGGAGCGCTCCGCGACGAGGGCCGCCACGAGGGCGCGACCACCATCGCCTACCTGCCCGAGGATGGCTGGATCTGGGTCCTCCCGATGGCCGACGACCTCACGAGCGTGGGGGCGGTGGCCCGCTCGGAGGTGCTCTTCGCCACCACTCAGGATCCGGGCCTGGCGTTCTTCCAGGCCGTCCAGCAGCAACCCTGGGTCCGGGCTCGTCTGGAGCAGGCTACCACCGCCGAAGGCTTCCGCACGGCGGCCGACTACAGCTATCGCTCGCGGCACGCCGCCGCGGAGGGCCTGCTCCTCGCTGGTGATGCTTTCGCTTTCGTGGATCCCGTCTTCTCCTCGGGGGTCTACCTGGCGCTCGCCTCCGGGGAGCGCGCCGCGCGCGCGGCCATCGAGGCGCTCAGGGCCGGGGGCGTAGGCGGGGCTCCTTTCGAGGCCTACAGCCGCTGGGTGAGCGCCCACGTCGAGGCGATGCGGCAGCTCGTCCATGCTTTCTACGATCCGCAGATCAGCTTCGCTCGGCTCGTCGGTGATCATCCGCACCTCAGGGAGCATCTGACGGATGCTCTCATCGGCCACCTCGACCGCGATCTCGCGGCGCTCTGGGCGGCCATCGAGGAGCAGGCCTCGCTACCTCCGCACCTCCCTCCCGCGACCCCGGCCCCGAAGAGGTCCCCTTGAGGATCGTCCAGCTCACCGCCGGCACCGGCAGCTTCTACTGCGGCACCTGCCTCCGGGACAACGCCCTGGTCCACGCCCTCGAGGCGCTCGGCCACGACGTGGAGATGGTCCCCCTCTACCTCCCGCTGAAGACCGAGACCGACGACGCCTCGGCCCGCACGCCGGTCTTCCTGGGGGGCATCAACTCCTGGCTGCAGAACCGCTACACGGTCTTCCGCAAGCTGCCGCGGGTCCTCGACGCGGCCATGAGCACGCGCCCGATCCTCCAGCTCGCCGCTCGCCGCGCGGGCATGACCGAGCCCTCCGGCCTCGGCGACATGACGGTCGCGATGCTCCGCGCCGCGGACGGCACCCAGAACAAGGAGGTCCGCCGCCTCACCGACTGGCTCGCGGCCCGCCCGAGGCCGGACGCCGTCGTCCTGTCGAACGCCCTCCTCGCCGGGCTCGCCGGGCCGCTCCACGCCGCCACCGGCGCCCTCGTCGCTTGCACGCTCCAGGGCGAGGATACCTTCCTCGATGCCCTCGACGAGCCCTATCGCGAGATCGCATGGGGCGAGCTGCGGCGCCGCGCCGGGGATGTGCACCGCTTCCTCGCCGTGAGCCACTACCACGCCGCCTTGATGACCCAGCGTATGGAGATCGAGCCCGAGCGGGATACCGTCGTCCACAACGGTATCCCGCTCGGGGGCCACGAGCCCGGCGAGCTCCCGCCGGATCCCCCGGCCATCGGCTTCCTCGCCCACCTCTGCGCGGACAAGGGGCTCGACACCCTGGTCCAGGCCTTTGTCCTCCTCCGGGAGCGGGGCGGCCTCGACCCCGCCCCGGTCCTGCGAATCGCCGGCGCCTGGACCGAGATGGACCGGGAGTACGTCGAGGGCCTGAGAGGACGCCTCAGGGAGGCGGGGCTTCAGGGGGCCTGCTCGATCCGCCCCAACATCAGCCGGGAGGAGAAGCTCGCTTTCCTCCAGGAGCTCACGGTGCTCTCCGTCCCCGCCACCTACGGCGAGTCCTTCGGCCTCTACGTGCTCGAGGCCCTCGCGAGCGGCGTTCCGGTGGTGCAGCCGGAGTGCGCGGCCTTCCCGGAGATCCTCGAGGCGACCGGCGGCGGGCGGCTCTGCGCCCCCGACGATCCCGCGGCCCTGGCCGATGCCCTCGAGCCCCTCCTGCGAGATCGAGCCGCGAGCCGCGCCCTGGGACTCGAGGGTCGGGCCCGGGTGCTCGAGGGCTTCGGCGCCGAGCGCATGGCGCGGGAGGTGGCCCAGGCCCTGGCGTCCTCCGCCCCTCCCTCGCGGAGATGAGCTCGGCCTCAGGGGTGCCTGCCTCGGCGGAGGCCGAGACCTCAGGGGTGCCCGCGCGGGCCCTGCCGCTGCTCGAGCTGCAGGAGCTCCGGCGCGCCTGGCCGAGGCCGGGCGGGGGCCCACCCCACGAGGTCCTGCGCGGGCTGGACCTGGTGGTCCGCGCCGGGGAGGCGATCGCGATCACGGGGCCCTCGGGCTCCGGCAAGAGCACCTTGCTCGGGCTCGCCGGCCTCCTCGATCGGCCCGACCGAGGCCGCGTGCTCCACGGAGGCATGGACGTCACGGAGGCGGCGGAGGGCGAGCGTGACCGCGTGCGCGCCCGGCGGATC
>CAZEHU010000681.1:0-2551 GCA_964511605.1 uncultured Myxococcales bacterium | reverse complement strand
CCTCTTCCTCTGGGATCAGAATTTCACTCATCACGAAGTCGGCGGCAAGGAGCTCGCGCACCCGGTCGACCGGCACGAGTCCGCGGACGGCTGCGCGTTGAAGATCGCTCACCTTGCCGCGGCGCGCCCGCGCGGCCCGCTCTTCCGCCTCGAGGAGCTCTTCCGCCGCGGCCGCCCCATCGAGCTCCAGCAGATCCGCCCCTTCGTGCTCGCCGATCGCTGGGATCTCGATCGGGAACAGACCCTCGAGGCGATGCTGCACGGGGTCGTCGACGGCGTCTTCGAGCTGGCGTGGTCGGTCCGCTGCCCCATGTGCCACGGTCAGGTGGCACAGCGAGAGCTCCTCGAGGACGTGAGCCCCGATGCCGCCTGCCCCACCTGCCGCATCGCCTTCGAGTGCGACCTCGACGAGACCATCGAGGCGGTGCTCGCGCCCCACCCGAGCCTGCGCCTCCGCCCGGAGGAGACCTTCTGCACCCTCTTCCCTTCGGCCTCCCCGGCGATGCACGCCGTCTTCCTGCTCGGCCCCGGGGGCCAGGCCTCCGCTCGGGTCCCGCTCGACGCCGGCGCTTGGCGCCTGACCGCCGGGCGAGACCTCCCACCGCTCCGCCTCGACGTCGATCCAGAGGCCGAGGGGCGGGGCCTTCGCTGGTCGAGCGCCGAGAGCCACGAGGGCGCCATTCCCGTGAGACAGGGGGATCTCGAGCTCTCGCTCCACAACCCGACCGAGGCCTGGGTGCGCGTGGTGATCAGCCCAGAGGGGCGCCACGACGATCGGGTCACCGGCACTCGGCTGGCCACCTTGCCCCTGTTCCGCCGCTTGATGGGGCACCAGGTCCTGTCTCCGGGCATGCGGGTGCGGGTGCGCCAGGTCTCGATCATGTTCACGGATCTGACCTCCTCGGTGGCCTTCTACGCGCGCCTGGGCGACGCGCCGGCCTGGGCCTTCGTCCGCGATCACCTCGCCTGGCTCACCGAGCGGGTCGAGGCCTCCGGGGGCGTCGTGGTCAAGTCCGTGGGCGACGCCCTCATGGCCGCGTGGGACGAACCCCGCCGGGCGGTCGTGTGCGCGCTGGACATGCTCGACGGCTTCCCGGCGTGGGTCCAGCGGAGGGAGCTGGAGCGAGCGCCGAGCCTGCGCGTGGCGGTGCACACCGGCCCTTGCCTCGCCGTGCGCTCACCGGCCTCCGGCATCGACTTCTTCGGCATGACCGTGAACCTGGCCGCGCGCCTCGAGAAGCTGAGCACGGGTGACGACGTGATCCTCAGCGAGTCCGTGCTCGACGCCCCTGGCGTGGCCGAGCTGCTCGCCTCGAGGGAGGAGCGGATCGCCCGCCACGTCACGCACCCCAAGGGCCTCCAGGTCCCGATGGTCGCGGTGCGCCTCCGGGGACCGAGCGCGCCCGAATCTCCGAGCCCCGGCAAGTCGGCGTGACCGCCGGGCGCTCGATCGCTTAGGATTCGAGGATGGCAGAGCGTTGGGGGCCCGGGCCCGAGCCGGCTGAGACCGAACCGATCCGCGTGGAGGTGGGGACCGATCCCCTCGCCGGTCCTCCCCCTGCGGTGCAGAGCCTCCGGATCTGCATCCCCATCGAGCTGCTGGGGGAGGGAGCGCGACTCGGTCGCCCGAGCGCCAGCGAGCAGCCCTTCGAGCTGCGGCTCGGATCCGCGGAGGAGGCCGAGTCCCAGCCGCTGGTGATCGCCTCGCAGCGGGTGGAAAGCGGCCTCCTCGACATCCGCCTCCGCCCCCCGATGGCCCATCCCGGGTCCAAGAGCGGCAAGGGCGATCGGCCGGCCACCAATGCCCGGGCGGCCTACCGGATCCGTCCCCCGCCCGGTCTCATCGTCGACGCGGAGCTGGGCACCTCCACCGCGAGCCCCAGGATCCGCGCGCGGGTCACCGATCTCTCGCCCGAGGGGCTCGGCGTCTTCGTCAAGACCACCGACTGGGGGATGGCCAAGATCAAGCCACACTACGGCATGACCTTCGTGGCCATCGTCTACCTGCCCAATCAGGATCCCTTGGACGTGGTCTGCACCGTGCGCCGGGTCGTGGCGATGAGGGCCGGGATGAACGTCGGCCTCTCGTTTCCGACCGAGGAGTCGGGGGCGCGCTCCGAGTCCCATGATCTCGCGGGCGCAACGGCCATGCGCTGGCAGCGCATCCGCATGCGGCTCGAGCGCGGCGAGGGCTGATCGCCCAATGCCAGCGCCGCGCCGCCTCTGCCTCATCGTCCTGGGTCTCTTGCTCGGGCCCTACGGCTGCACCGCCGCGACCGATACGAGCGCGGACGTGCCGACGGTCTCCTCACGATCGAGCGTCGGCTTCGCGGATACCGGCGGTGGCGGAAGGGGGCGGCCCCCCGAGCCCGAGCCCGGACCCTCGGAGCCCGAGCCGAATCCCGACCTGCTCTCCCTGGACGCGGCGGGGGAGCCGGAGCCCGAGGATGCAGGCGAGAGCGAGCTCGACGATATCGGCGTAGAGCCGGACCCGAGCGATGGCGCGGAAGAGGGCGATGGCGCCGAGACGGACGGGGATGGGGACGCTCCT
>CAZEHU010000680.1:0-2563 GCA_964511605.1 uncultured Myxococcales bacterium | reverse complement strand
GTACTGGCAAGACCCGCACCCTGGTGGAGATCGCGAGGCGCTCGGTGGCGCGCGGGGAGTCCGTGCTGGCCACGGCCGCCAGCAATGCCGCGGTCGACCACCTCGCCGAGGGGCTGCTCGAGGCCGGCCTCGACGTGGTGCGGGTCGGCCACCCCGCGCGGGTCACCGAGCGCCTGCACGAGTACACCCTCGATGCCCTCTTGGAGCAGACGGAGGCCTGGGCCCTGTCGCGACGCTGGCTACGGGATGCGGAGCAGCTCCGGCGCAAGATCGTAGGGGCGCGCCTGTCCCGCGTGGAGCGAAAGGAGCGCTGGGCCGAGGTGCGCCGCCTGCACAAGGACGCCCGGGTCCACCTCGATGCGGCGCGCTCCACGCTGCTCGACCGCGCCCAGGTGGTCTGCGCCACCGCGTCGGCGACCGGCGGCCACACCCTCGAGGGCCGGCGCTGGGATCGGATCCTGCTCGACGAGGCCACCCAGGCCGTCGATCCCATCGGGCTCTGCGCCCTGTCCCGCGGCCGGCGCTGGGTCCTGGCCGGCGATCCCCTGCAGCTCCCGCCGACCGTCATCGATCCAGACGCCGCGCGCGATGGACTCGCCACTACCCGCTTCGAGGCCCTGGCCCGGCGCCTCGGCGACGAGATCAGCTCCCTCCTCACGGTGCAGTATCGCATGCACGAGGCGATCATGGGCTTCCCCTCGGAGGCCATGTACGGAGGCCGGCTCAGCGCCGACCCCAGCGTAGCCAGCCACCACCTCGACGAGCTGCCCGGTGTCACCGCCGATCCCCTGAGGGCCAGCCCCCTCGTCTTCATCGACACCGCGGGCAAGGGGTGGGCCGAGGTGCGCTCCGAGGGCGATCCCTCCACCTCGAACCCGGAGCAGGCGGAGCGCACCGCCCTCGAGGCCCAGCGGCTGCTCGCTCGCGGCGTGCGCGCACGCGATCTGGCGATCATCACGCCCTACGATGCCCAGGCTCGGCTCCTTCGCAAGCTCATCCGTCCACCGCCCGAGACCTCCGAGGACTCCGCGCTCGGCTCCGTGCTCTCCAGGGAGCTGCCCTGGCCGGCCCACGAGCTGGAGATCGATACCATCGACGCTTTCCAGGGGCGCGAGAAGGAGGCGATCATCCTCGACCTCGTGCGCTCCAACGACGAGGGGCGCCTCGGTTTCCTCGAGGACGTGCGGCGCATGAACGTCGCCCTCACCCGCGCCCGCCGCTTCCTCCTGGTCCTCGCCGACTCCGCCACCATCGGCCGCCATCCCTTCTACGCGGCCTTCCTCGAGGCCGTGGAGCAGCGCGGCCTGTGGCTGAGCGCTTGGGAGCCCTGACCGCCCCGCTACGCCAGCGGATCGAAGACCTCTTGAAACCCGACACCCCGGAAGTGCTTTCCGTTGCGCGTGGCGAAGTGGGTCACGCCCCTGCGAACGAGCCCGAGGCCGAGGCGCGCGTCGAAGACCCGGGACCGAGCGAAGCCGGGGGCCCCCGCGAGGCGCCAGACCTCCTCCATCACGGCCGGGTCGTGGTCGACGATCTGCCACCAGGGGTGCGCGCGGAGCCGCTCGACGACCGCCACTGCAGCGCCGGCACCGAGGGGGCGGGAGATCACTCCGGGGTTCCGCAGCAAGACGTACAGCTCCATCAGGACGAGCTCTGAGAGCAGGAAGTCCACGTCCTCCCGATGGCTCTCGAGGAAGGACGCGGCCGCCCCCTGCATGGGGTCTCCTGCCCGAAGGGAGTGGAGCAGGATGTTCGTATCGACGGCGGTGACCCGCCGGGTCATCGGTCGCGCTCGTGCGCCAGCTCCCTCCACGACTCCATCGGGGCCAGAAGCTCCCCGAGATCGATCGGCTCCGGCAGCGACCACGACTCCTTGGGGGCAGGGCGCCGCGGGTAGCTGCGGAGCAGGAGCTCCGCCCCACGGCGCATCGCCTCGGCGAGAGACCACTCCTTGTCGGCCGCCAAGGCCTTCAGCTCTCGGTGGAGCTCATCGGGGAGTTGGACTTGGGTACGGATCACGGGGCCCACGGAGGAATGTACCGCCAGCAGGCGCGGCAGCTTCTTGCGGGAACCTCAGTCATGCTGTCAGAATTACAGCGCTGCCGGATTGGCGTCAAGGGCACGGCCGGCGGCGTGGCTCTACAGCCGGTTCAGCCTCCACTGCCCCTCCTCCTTGAAGAAGATGGGGCGGCGCTCCTTGCCGTTGCCGAACTTGATGTGCACGTCCATGTTGCCGCGGCCCGTGTCGCGGACCTCACCGACGGTGACGCCGCTGGACAGGGCCTCGATCGAGGGCGCGAGGCCCTTGAAGAAGCGCTCCTCGTACTTGGGCATCGAGCGCTCGAGGGAGCCCGCGAGCCGCTTGGTGGTGAACTGGTTCATCTTCGCGAGGTCGCGGGTCTTCGCCGCCTCGATGAACTTCGTGAAGACGTCGGAGATCTCCTTCTTCTCGGAGTCGCTCACCTTCCCCACGGTGCCGGAGCCGGGCTCCGCGGAGACCTGACCCTCGGCGCGGCCGGGGCCCGCCGGGGCGGGACGAGGACGAGCCGGGGTGGGGCGAGCG
>CAZEHU010000679.1:0-2564 GCA_964511605.1 uncultured Myxococcales bacterium | reverse complement strand
GGAGGCCGCGAGGGGCGGGGAGCTCCAGGAGATCCTGCGGGCGGCCTTCGCGCGCTTTCGGGAGACCCTGGACCCGCGGGATCAGCGGATCTGGGACGAGCGCCTGCAGAGCGAGGAGCCGCTCCGCCTCGAGGATCTCGGCGACGAGTTCGGGGTGTCCAAGGAGCGGGTCCGCCAGCTCGAGGTGCGCATCAAGAAGAAGCTCAAGACCTTCCTCGTCGGTGAGCTGGGGGAGGACGTGATCGTGGAGGCGCTGCTGTAGCGCTTCGATCCCCGCCCCGGATCGCGGGGAGGCCAGCGCCCCTGGCCCTTTTGAAAAGCCCAGCCAACTCCGGCACCATCGGCCCGTGGCCCACTACAAGCGACGCCAGCACTCCTGGACCCGCCGCCCGCACACCGAGCGGCGCTGCTATCCTCGGGTGCGCATCCGCTTCCCGGTGGACCTGGAGTACGATCCGAAGCGCCCGCCCCTCGTCGGCCAGTCCACGGACATCGGGCTCGGCGGCCTGCGGGCCGTCTACGACCGCTACTTCGAGCTCTTCAGCCGCTTCCGGGTCGAGATCGAGGTGCCGATCCAGGATCGGGACGGCGAGATGGAGCTCCATACCATCTCCACCACGGTGGCGGTCGTCCGCGTCGATCCCGACGAGGAGGGACCCGAGGGCACCGAGTACGTGGTCTCGCTCGCATTCACCCGACTCGAGCCCGACGACGAGCGCGCGATGGCGACCTTCCTGCTCCAGATGCTGCTGTACGATCCTGATGTGGAGATGATCTAGGCCCCCCGCCCCGGAGGGTCCCCCATCCTCCGCCCCGGCCTACCTCACGTCTCGCCGATCGATGTTGTCCGGTCGCACGCAGCTCGCGTCTGGCGCGAGCTCATGTCGATCGGTTGGGCTTGGGGAGCTCGAGGGTGCCCCTAGCGGCGCGGTCGAGGACGTCCTCGGGGAGGGCGGCGATGGGCTCGACGCCCCTCGGGCCCCAGCGGTCGACGTAGCCGGCGCGGAGTCCGAGGCAGAAGGGGCGGGCGGCGCAGGCGTCGCAGCGGGGGAGGAAGGTGCGGCCGGAGGTGTCCCCATCGTCGAGATCGGCGGGGTGGGGGACGGCGATGAGGCGGGGCTCGCCGGCGACGACACAGGGGGGGAAACCACAGGTGCCGGCGGCGTCGACCTGGACGCCGGCCTCGAGGAGGAGGCGGGCCGCCCGGCGCAGATGGGGGCGGACGCGATCGAATGGCAGGCTCTGGGCCTCGAAGTGGTCGGCCTCCCAGTAGTGGCTCGGGTGCGTGTAGACCACGTGCATGAGGCGGCTGTCGGGACAGGGCGCCACGAAGCGCTCGAGCACGAAGCGGGCGTGGGCCTCGAGCCCCTCGACGTTGCTGGCCTCCACGACGCAATTGAGGCTCACGACGAGGCCGGCGGCCAGGCTGGCCTCGAGCCCCTCGACCGTCCGCCAGAACGTCCCGCGGGCGCGGGTCATGCGATCGGAGACCTCGGGATCCGCGCTGTGCAGGCTCACCAGCAGGCGATCGAGGCCCGCATCCACCAGCGCGTCGAGCAGCGCTGGCTTGCTCAGGGCGATCGCGTTGGTCTCCATCGCCACCGTCAGCCCGAGGTCCTTGGAGGCGTGCTCCACGAGCTCGACCAGGTGCCGGTACAGGGTCGGCTCTCCGCCGGAGAGCTCGACCCGCTCGACCCCCGCGGCCGCCATCTGGTCGAGCCAGCGCTCGAAGAGCTCCCGGGGCGGATCGGGCCAGCGCCGGGACGGCCAGCAGAAGTGGCAATCCTGGCTGCAGCGGAAGCCGAGGCGGAGCATGCCGTAGGCGCCGCGCTGGGAGGCGGAGAGCTGGCGATAGTGGTGATCGCGCGCGCCCTGAGCCTCGCGCCAGGCGGTGAGGCCCGCCCGAAGCTCTCCGACAGTGGCCCGCGTATCCGGATGAGCGTCGAGGTGAGCACCGAGCTCAGCGAGGACCGCGCTGCGCTCTCTCGCTTCCTCCTCCCCGACGGGCTCCCGGCCCCCGGCGTAGCTGAGCGACGCTCCCTCGAGCTGCCGCCAGGCGCGCTCCGAGGAGTCCGGCGGGTGGAGCCGGAGTCGCAGGACGCCGCCGGAGGCAAGAGCGAGCTGCACCTCCAGCAAGCGCCCTTCGGCGTGGGCTGCGCCCGGGAGGTTCCAGCGCACATCGCCGCTCTCCCCGGCCGGCCCCAGGAGGCGCGCGACCTGCGCGGTGATCGCTCCAGCGAGGGCCTGCCGATGGGCTTCGATGAAGGGCTCGAGCTCCGTGAGGGATGCTGCCATCGGTGCAACCTACCCGGGGCCCCACGTCGGGCGCTACCGCGCCTCCTCGTCCTCGGACGGCGGCACCGAAGAGCGCCGCGAGGCCACGGCTCTCGAGCGGTGGCGGGGGAGCCCGGCGGTCAGCCAGCAGCCTCGGTCTCGCGTACCTCCGCCAGGATCGCGCGGCGCCGGGAGGCCGCGTACCAGGGGAGGGAAGCGGCGTCCTCGAGGCGATCGGCCGAGCGCTCGGCCCGGGCGAGGGCGCGGCGCAAGGCCTCGACCTCTGCGGC
>CAZEHU010000678.1:0-2564 GCA_964511605.1 uncultured Myxococcales bacterium | reverse complement strand
GAACTCGGCCGAGAGTTGCGGCGTGATGCTCAACCAACGGAGTTGGATCGCACCCGCCGCCAGGGCCAGGCACCCTCTGGTGGGGCGGCGCCATCGGAGCGCACCTGCGCGGTTGACAGCCCCGCAGCCCGGCGGCTTCGATGGTCCTCATGCCACCCCCGCTCCTCGAAGCCGTCGCCCAGGTCCTCCGGCGGGACTCGCGCCTCGGCTCCGGCGCCGCGCCCACCCTCGAGTACCTGATGGACCTCCTCTACTATGGGGAGTTCGACATCTTCGAGCAGGTCTCCTCCACGGAGGCCGACGACTTCGTGAACCTCGTCGGCGTCAAGGGCGCGGCCTCCGACAAGGCGCCACTGTGGTTGGTCTCGTGCGTGACCACCGGCCACGATCCCACACCCAACCAGTGGAGCCGCGGCGGCTCGGGCCCACTCGAGCCCCTCATCGATCCCACGACCGGGGTCGTCCGTGGCCTCGGGGTCGCCAGCGGCAAGGTGGACCTCGTCCTCAAGATCATGGCGGCCTCGCGCTTCTTCGCGGAGGAGCTCACACGACCGGTCGCCGTGCTCGCCCTCTTCGGCACCGAGGCGCGCGCCACGGGCCTTCGCGGCGTGCTCCTCGATCACCCCCGCCCCGGCATGGCCCTGGTCCACGCACCGACGAGCCTCGAGCTCTGGACCGACTCCCCCGGGCTCGTCGTGCTCGAGCTGGCCCTCGATCGTCGCGTCCGGCACCGGCGCATGCCGCCGACCCTCGGCATGTATCGCGTGGAGCTGGAGGGGCGCTCGGCCCACGCCCAGGCTCCCTCCCTCGGGGACGACGCGCTCACGCAGGTCGACCGTGCCCTCGAGCTCCTGCGCGGCCCCGGGGAGATTCGACTCCTCTCGATCGACGCTGGCGAGGGGGCCGAGCGCATCGCCGGAAGGGCGACGCTCCAGGTGGCCACCGCCTACGACGAGCCCCCCCCGCCGATCCCTTCGGGACGCTGGAGCGCCCTGCCCGACGGCGCCTCGGTCCCCTTCCCGATCGACGACCTGCACAAGGCGTGGCGACAGGCCGTTGCACGAGGCCTCGAGGCGGTGGGCACCCGCTTCGCGGCCCAGCGGAACCCCCGCTCGGCGCGCCCCCGCCAGGGCACCCACCTGGGCTGGCTCCGCTCCGAGCGGGATCGCATCGCCGGCAGCGTGGCCTTCTGGACCGGTCCCGGCGCCAGCGTCGAGGAGCAGGTAGAGCGCTTCGGGGAGGCCGTGACCCGCTCCCTCGAGCGCTGGGACGAGATGAGCGCGGAGATCCGCGTACTGCAGGATCGGCCGGCCTTCTCGGGCCGCGAGACCGCGGCGCCGCTCCTCGGCCCAGCACGCGCCGCCCTGGGGGACATCGGCATCCCTCCGGTGGTGAGCGGAGGCCGCCTGACCTCCGATGCGGGCCTGCTGGCGCTGCACGGGGTGCCGACGCTCGCTTTCGGAGCGGGCCGCGGCGCACCGGACCTGCACGTGGACGACGCCAGCGTGCCGATCCTCCACCTCGAGAAGGCCGCGCAGTTCTACGAGAACCTCATCCGCAGGCTCTGCACCACCCCTGCCGAAGGGACTTGAGGCCTGGATCGAGACTACCTGTTGAACCTGCCCCGCGTTCGAGGAGCTGCTCCCACTCGGCATGCCAGGCTGCCTTCCACCTCAGGACCAGACGATCCCGAGATCCAAGTCCCCGTGGCGGACCCATCAGGCCGACCGCCTTGTCTTGGGCCAATCCCTGAGCTCGGCCTCCGAGCTGCAGCGTCGCTGGGGCGAGAGCGAGCGTCGGTCGAGGAAGGGTCGCGGCCAGCCTCGCGAGGCCGGTCGGGTGCCTACGCGCTCTCGCGGAGCGGCTCGGCCGACGCGGCCGCAGCCGCATCGGCCGCGTCCTGGAACATATCCTCGAGCTCCTGCTCCACGCTCGCCTCGTCGGAGCCGCAGGCGATGCTCAGCTCCTTGACCAGGAGGCTGCGCGCCGTGTCGAGCATCTTGCGCTCACCGAAGGACAGGTTCTTGTCGTACTTGAGCAGGTACAGGTCCCGCAACACCTCGGCCACGTCGTAGACGCTGCCGGTCTTGATCTTCTCGAGGTAGCGGCGGTAGCGGCGATTCCAGGTCTGCTGGTCGAACTTCACGGGGCGCTCGCGGAGGATGTCGTAGACCTCCTCGACCTCCTCGCCCTCGATCACCGAGCGCAGCCCCACCTGGGTTACCTTGTTGATCGGGATGCGGATCTTCTTGTCGGTGTCGAGCACACGCAGCACGTAGAAGTTCTGCTGCATCCCTCCGATCTCCATGCTCTCGATGCCCATGATCTCCGTCACCCCCTGTGCGGGGTAGACGGCCTTGTCACCGATCTTGAAGGAAGGCTGCATCAGGTCTCCTTGTGACGCACGCAAGCCCAGGGAGGCCTTGCCCTGTGGTGGGGCCCGGGGGGGCGCGGAGGGCCTCTCCGACCGTGGTTCCCCCGGGTCGCGAGCGCCCTCTCATCGTCCCAGTAGGTCCCTGGAAAGTCAACGGTCGCCAGGGTCCGGCGCCGTGACACGCGGGCCC
>CAZEHU010000677.1:0-2566 GCA_964511605.1 uncultured Myxococcales bacterium | reverse complement strand
CCCTGGGATCTGGGGCTGCACCTGTCGAGCGGCTTCTGGGGAGAGGCGCGGGAGAGCCACATCGCGGCGTGGAGGCCCCTGACGACCCTCACGCTGGCCTGGAATCGAGCGCTCGGCGGGGACGCGGGCTTCGGCTTCCGGCTCGTGAACCTCCTGTTGCACGCGCTGATCGTCCTGCTCCTCGGGCTCTACGCTCATCGCCTCGGGCTGCCCCCACCCGCCGCCCTCGCCGCCGCCTTGCTCTTCGCGGTGCATCCCCTGCACGTGGAGGCCCTCGCCCCCGCGGTGGGTCGCGCCGATCTCCTCCTCACGGCGACCGGCTTGGGCAGCCTCTGCCTCTGGCACGCGGGTCGGACGGGCTGGGCCCTCGCGGCCCTGGGCGCTGCGCTCCTATCCAAGGAGATGGCGCTGCCCCTCGCCGCGGTGCTGCTCTGGGCGGATCTCGCTGGCTACGGGCCCGGATCCGCGGACGAGAGGCCCCGCGAACGCCTGCCGCGCTGGAGTGCTGTCGTGGCCCTCGTGATCCTCGCCCTCGTCGGCCGCTGGCTCGCGCTCGGTACCCTCGTCGGCCCGCAGCCGGGCTGGCTGGAGAATCCCCTCGTCGACGCGGAGCCGATGACGAAGCTCTGGACCGCCGGGTCGATCTACCTGCGTGTGCTCGGGCTGGTGGTAGCGCCAGTGACTCTCCTCGCGGACTATAGCTGGGGGACCGTGCCGCCCGTGTCGACGCCGACCCCCGGGGCCGCCTTCGGGCTGGTGCTCCTCCTCGGCACCTGTGGTTGGACGCTCAAGAGCCTGCGCACCAATCCGCGCCTGAGCCTGATGCTCGCGCTCTTCGCCGGCCCGTGGCTCCTCGTCAGCCAGGTAGGTCCGCCGACGCCCATGATCCTCGGGGAGCGTGTGCTCTACCTGCCGAGCGTCGGGCTGGCCCTCCTGGCGGGGCTGGCGGTGGCCTCGACGCTGGATCGCCCGCGCCTCTCCATGGCGGCGGGCATCCTGGTCTTCGGTCTGGCGTTCGCGTTCGGTGTACGCTCCCTGGCCCGGGTCTCGGACTGGCAGGACGATCGCACGCTGATCGAGCGCACGGCGGCCGACGCCCCCCACGGGGTGAAGCCCACGATCAACGCGGCCCGCCTGCTGCTCGGACAGGGGGACCGGGAGCGAGCCGCTGCCCTGACGGCGCGCGCGCTGGAGCTCCGGGCAGAGGAGCCGCGCGTCCAACAGCTCGGCCTCGACCTGGCCCTGGCCATCGGGGATCACGAGGGGGCTCGGCGCCACCTCGCCGAGCTCGAGCGCCTTGGCGGAGGGGAGGCCCTGGTCGCGGAGGCCCGCTGCGCGCTGGCAGCGCGCTCCGGCGTTCCAGGGGCGGTGGCGCGCTGCGAGGCGGCTGCGGCGATGCCCTCGCCCACCCTTCGCTCGTGGATGTTGCTGGGGATCGCGCGGGATCGGGCTGGCCTCACCGGGGCCGCGGATCAGGCCTTCCGGCGGGCCCTGGCCGTGGGCCGCGCTAGCGTCGAGCTCCTCTACAACTACGGCATCTTCCTCGCGCGGGCGCGTCGCCTCGAGGGCGCGCGGGCCTTGCTCGAGCGGGCCCGAGCGAGGGCGCCGGGCCGGCAGGACATCGAGCGTGCACTCGAGGGGGTCCGGGCTCTGTCTTCGCGCCCGGATCGACCCGGCTCGCCTACTCCGCCGCCTCCCCCGCCAGGGCGCGGAAGGGGTGGGTGATCGGCTCGGTGCGAAGGAGCTGGAGCTCGAGCTCCTGGGGGCTCCGCTCGTAGACGTGGAGCACCTGCTCTTTGGGATCTCCGATGGGGATGACCAGGCGCCCGCCAGGCCGGAGCTGGCCCTCGAGGGGCCAGGGCACCTCGTCGACCACGCCGGTGACGACGATGGCGTCGAACGGGGCCACATCGCTCCAGCCCTGGAAGCCGTCGCCGACGCGGAAGTGCACCGTCTTCAGGCCCATATCCTCGGCCAGGGCCCGCCGGGCGCGGGCGCTGAGCTCCGGCAGCAGCTCCATGGTGTAGACCGCGGAGGCGATGCAGCACATCAGCGCCGACTGGTAGCCGGTGCCGGTCCCCACCTCGAGCACGCGCCCCCCCTCGGGCACGTTGAGATCCTGGAGCATGCGGGCGACCAGGTAGGGGGGCGAGATCGTCTGACCCATGCCGATGGGCAGTCGCTCGTCCCCGTAGGTACGGTTGTGCAGGTACGCCGGCACGAAGTCGGCCCGCGGCACGCGCCGGAAGGCCTCGATGACCCGCTGGTCCTCGATGCCGCGGCTCACGAGCTGCTGCTGGATCATCTCCTCGAGCTCGAAGTCGAACAAGCCGGACTCCTCGTGCAGGGGGCGGGGCGGGGGCGCGGTGCGGGTCGCTTAGAGGATCCGGCGCCGCAGCGCAAGGGTGGGGCCGCTTGCGGCCAGTCGGGTGACCCTGGGAGGTTGCCCTCCCGGGGCCACCCGACTGCAAGGCCTCGTGCTCGACCTCGATTCGGACGAGAGGCTAGATGCAATGCCGATCGGATAAGGCTGGCGGTCCTGTGTAGGAGGCGCGCCGCGGCACGT
>CAZEHU010000676.1:0-2579 GCA_964511605.1 uncultured Myxococcales bacterium | reverse complement strand
CCCGATCGAAGGGCTCGGCCTCTCCCCTGCGCACCACGACCTCCGGGCCGGCCTCCGTGGACTGGACGCGGGCCACCGGGCTCTCGAGCCGCAGGTCGACGCCCCTGTCGGCGAGCACCTGGCCGAGGCGCTCGAGCACCCGGGCGTAGCCGCCCCGGACGTAGCCGAAGCGCTCCACCTTCATGCCGCTCCGGCGGGCGGCGTACATCCGTGCGATGGTGGCCCAGATGAAGGCCGCCGAGGTTCGGGTCCAGGCCTCGCCGAGCTTGGAGCGGAGGAGTGGCAGCCAGATCCTCTCGAAGGTGGCGCGGCCGCTCAGGCGAAGCAGCCAGTCCCCCACGGGGATCCTCTCGAGGCGCCGCCAGTCCTTCAGGCGCGAGCCGTAGACGATGGTGGCGCCGAGGCGCCCCTTGGACAGGAGCGACAGGGGCGGGAAGCGAAGGAACTCCAGGCTCGTCGACATGGAGTACAGGCGCCCGTCTACGTAGAATCCGGTGCGGGTGGTCACCCACTCCAGCTCCTCGCCGAGGCCGATGGCCTCGAGGATCGAGCGCGTCCTCCGATCGGACATCAGGGTGACGTGGTAGTGCCGATCCCAGGTGATCGGGCCGTCCGGGGTCTCGAGCTGCCAGGCGCTGGCCAGGCCGCCGAGACGATCGGCGGCCTCGAAGACGGTGACCTCGTGGCCCCGCTCCCTGAGGCGCAGCGCGAGGGTGAGGCCGAGCATGCCCCCGCCGACGATGCCCAACCTCATCCTGGGGGGGCGAGCTCCTCGACCTCACCCCCGGGCTCGATCCGGTAGGGCAGGGAGCACGCCGGACAGGGGACGTCGAGCGCGACCGCGGGGGCGAGCTCGGGGAGGCGATGGACGAGCTGGCCACAGCGGCAGACGACCCCGATGCTGCGGGCCGGACTCCCGATCGCCAGGTGGAAGTCCGGCACCGAGCGGGTCACCAGGGCGCCCATGCCGACCATGGCCCAGCGGCCGATCTCGAGGTCATTGCCGATGGTGGCGCCGGCCCCAATGGTGGCGCCCTCGCGGACGAGGGTGGGCAGCGTGTGCTCGTCGGGGTCCGAGGAGCGCAGGGCGCTGAGATCGGTCGTGGTGGCGCGCGGGAAGCGATCGTTGGTGAAGATGGCGCCGGCGCTGATCATCACGCCATCCTCGATGGTGACCCCGGCGCAGATATAGACCATCGCGTTGATCTTCACCCGCGAGCCGACGGTGACGTCGTAGGCGATGTAGCTCTTTTCGCCCACGATGCAGTCGGAGCCGATGCTGGCGCCGTGGCGGATGTGCACGCTGTCCCAGATGGAGGTCCCCTCGCCGAGGGTCACGCCCCCCTCGATGAGGGCGGTCTCATGCACCCGGGCCGCCGGCATCTAGAGGTCCTCGACGTCGATGGAGGTCCAGCGCTCCGCCCGAAGCGATGCATAGGCCGCCTCGATCGCGGCCACCGAGGCGAGAGCGTCCGCTGCGTCGATGAGGAGGGCCTCCTCGCCCCGGAGGGCGGCCACGACGTTGTCGATCTGGCTCCGGAAGGCCTGCACCTTGTCGTAGCCATCTCCGAGGTGCTTCCAGGTCCCCTCCTTGAAGGTCTTCGCGCGGCTTGTGCCCCAGCCCACTTCGATCATGCCGTCTGTGCCATAGAGGCAGACGAACCAGCTCAGCGGCTTGTGGATGCGCCAGCTCAGGTCGACGCGGCCTCGGGCTCCGCTCTCGGAGCGCAGGAAGAGGTGCACCGTATCCTCGACGCGCATATCCGCGGCGCGTGCGCCCTCGACCGCCTGCACCTCGGCGAGGGGGCCGAGCAGGTAGCGCATCACGTCGCAGGAGTGGGTGCCGTTGTCGATGAGCACCCCACCGCCGGCGATCGCCGGATCGGAGTTCCAGCGCTGGGACATGTCGACGCGCCCCGTGAAGACGTTCTCGCACAGCAGGAGGTCGCCGATGACGCCGGAGGCCACGAGGCTCTTGGCCGCCACCATGTCCGCCACGTAGCGGAACTTGGAGGCCATCGTGAGGGTCACGCCGGCCTCCTCGGCCCGCTCGATCATGCGCCTCGCGGCGTCGACCGAGGGGGCAAGGGGCTTCTCGCAGATCACGTGGGCGCCCTCGGAGACCGCGTCCCCGGCGAGGGCCTCGTGGGTGGCGGGCGGGGTGCAGATGACCATGACGTCGGGCTGGGCCTCGCGGAGGAGGGCCTCGTGGTGGCCGAAGGCGCGGCAGCGGAAGCGCTCGGCGAAGGCCTCGGCGGCCTCGCGGCGGACATCGGCGACGGCGACCAGCTCGCCGCTCGAGGAGCCGAGGAAGGCCTGGCCCCAGGTCTGGGAGATGGCGCCTGCGCCGAGGACAGCGAAGCGGAGGGGCTCGCTCATCTCGCGGCCTCGGCCATCGCGTCGTGGTGGGCGTCGCGGATCGCCTGGGCGACGAAAGCGACGTGCTCGCTCCGGAAGCCCTCGTTGATCGGGAGGACCAGGATCCGATCGAGGCCCTCGAAGGTGCCTTCGAAGAGCGCCTCGGAGTAGTCCACGGCCGCCTCGCTCGCCAGGGACAAGGGCCAGCGGCTCCGGCCCAG
>CAZEHU010000675.1:0-2583 GCA_964511605.1 uncultured Myxococcales bacterium | reverse complement strand
GTCGCTCAGGGCGCGCTCGTCGACGCCCACCCCGAAGCGTTCGCGCGGATCTCCTCCTGGATTACCCACGTCGAGGGGCCCATCGCGGACCGCCCGGACGTGGGGCATCGCGGCGCACATGGCGTCGGGAATGGCCACACCTTCGCCCTGGTCGGGCTGGCCGATCCCCTCAACGCGGTCCACGGGCTGACCACCCCGACCTACGAGCGCGGCGCTCGCTTCTTCGGGGACTATGGCGTCCGCCTCGCGGCGTTCGGTGAGGAGGCCGTGCACTTCGACGAGGAGTGGACCGCGTCCGCGCTCTCGTCTCCGGTGGTGCTCCATCGCGGGGTCGGTCCCCAGGGGAGGCTCGACATCTTCGACCTCGCGCCCTGGGGGGTGGACGAGGACGCCGCCCTCCGCTCCTGCCTGGTGCGCGTCCTCGAGCTCACGACCCCCGACGGCGAGCCCCGCGACCTCGTCGTCCGCGCCGAGAACAGCGTGCAGAGCCCGAGCGGTGCGGAGCTGGTGGAGCTCACCGATGAGAGGGCCCTGCTCACCACCTTCCTGGAGCCGGGAGCCGGTACGGCGGACGGCAAGACCCTCCGCGTGACCGTGTCCGACGGCGCCCGCGCGGTGCTCGTGCATTGTGGCTCCGAGAGCGAGGAGGGGGTGGAGCCGGTGCCGCCGGCCACGCCCACCCTCGATGTGGCCGCGCTCGTCGAAGGCTCGAGGGCAGCTTGGTCCACCTGGTGGTCGGGGCTCATCGAGCTGGAGCTCCCCGATCCCCGCATGGCCGACTTCCTCGACGGCATGAAGCGAACGCTGAAGCTCCAGACCAGCGCCCAGGGCGCCACCTGCCCCATGAGCCAGTACACGCGCACCTGGGCCCGCGACAACATCGGGCCGGTGCTCGCGATGCTCGCGTTCGGCGGCCACGAGGACGTCGAGGGCTACATGGACTACCTGTACGGCGCGGTCCTGAAGAGCGGGGATCTGGCCAACTCCTACGATGCGGACCTGGACCTCCGCGAGCTCCCCGAGCCCCCGGAGTGGGACGCCCTGCCGCCCCTGTCCTCGAAGGTGGCCAGCGAGACCCCGAGCTACATGGTGTGGATCTACGGCGCCCACTACCTGCACTCCGGTGAGATCGGCCGCGCCGAGGAGCGCTGGGGATTCCTGAAGCGTGCTCTGTTCGCCCAGGCCCTGAGCCCCGAGGGCCTGTTGCCCTTCACCGGTGACGAGACCTTCCGCACCGCGATGAACGTCGTCATGGGCCTCGCGCTCGAGTACGCCCACCACGATCTGCACTACTCCGCGAACTCCTCGCTCCTGTGGCTCGGCGCCGAGCGCCACTTCCAGCGCCTGGCTCAGACCCTCGGGGCCATCGACCAGGGCGAGGCCGCGGCCGAGACCCGGGACCTCGTGGAGGCCGGCTTCCACGATACCTTCGTGCGCGACGATGACTGCTCGGTGCCCTACGTGGATCAGGTGGGGCTCGAGACCCTCGAGGGCCTCGCGCCGCACCCCTTCGAGGACGTGGCCCTCAAGGCGCAGTGGGCCGGGGGCTTCGACGACGACGACAGCTTCGCCCTGAACCACCTCGCTTGCCTCATCGAGGCGATCGGCGACGAGGAGCGACCGGGCCGGCTGCAGAGCCCGCTGGCGACCAAGTACGTGGGCCACCCTCTGGTGCCTGTGGAGGAGGGCATCTACACGGGCATGCTCCCCGGCTACGCCCTGTCCGCCTACACGCGCGCTGGACATGCGGACGCGGAGGCGGCCCTGAACGAGGTGGCGCCGGCCCTGTCGAGCTCGGGCAACCTGCAAGAGTACCTGATCGCCGACGACGACAGCGGACTGACCCTCCTGTACGATCCGAGCGGCACCTTGACGGACTACACCGCCAAGTTCCGGCCGTGGGAGGGGGGCATCGTGGCGCACGCCGTGCTCGACTACCTCCTCGGCTTCGAGCCGGATCGGCCGGGGCGCCACCTCGGCTTCCGTCCCCACCTGCCGAACCACTGGCCCTCCTTCGCCGTGCGCGGCTTGAGGGCCGGTGACATCCGCTTCGATGTCCAGATCTCGGCGCCCGCCGCCGAGGGCGAGGCGCCCGGCCTGCGCATCACCTCCCACGATCCCGTCGAGACATGGACGCTCGACGTGCGGCGAGATGGCCTCGCCGAGGACGTGCACGGCGCCCTCCTCGAGGCTGGTGCTACCCTGGAGCTGTGATGGAGTCGATCCCCGAGCGCCCGCCCCTCGTCCCCGTCCTGCGCATGGCCTGGTTCGGCCTGGCGCTCCTGGGGGGCCTCGCAGCCTGCACGTCCGCCGACCAAGGAGGCGATGGGGAGAGCAGCGAGCCCGGCGCCGGCGCGGAGCCCGAGCCCGGCGCGTTTGGACGATCCCCCTTCCAGACCACCGACACCTCCGGTGGATCGACCTCCGGCAGCGAGGCCCTCGACCCGAGCGGTCCATCGGACACAGCGAGCCCTTCCGGATCGGAGGATAGCGCCGGCGCCGCGGCGCAGGACGACGGGGGCGCGGGTCCCGGCGGCGAGGATGCAGGGCCCGCACCCGAGCCGGATCCGCAGCCCTCGGCTG
>CAZEHU010000674.1:2088-2589 GCA_964511605.1 uncultured Myxococcales bacterium | reverse complement strand
GCGCCGGGCGCGGACGGGGGGCTACTTGCCCCGCTTCGTTCCGTACTTCGAGCGCCCGCGCGCGCGGCCGGCCACGCCGGTCGCATCGAGGGTGCCGCGGATGATGTGGTAGCGCACGCCGGGGAGGTCCTTCACGCGGCCGCCGCGGATGAGCACGAGGGAGTGCTCCTGGAGGTTGTGTCCCTCTCCCGGGATGTAGCTGGTGACCTCCATGCCGTTGGTCAGGCGTACACGGGCGATCTTCCGGAGGGCCGAGTTCGGCTTCTTCGGGGTCGAGGTGTACACGCGGACGCAGACACCCCGCTTCTGGGGGCACTGGTCGAGGGCCGGAGCAGAGGTCTTCTTCTTCTGCTTCTTGCGGCCCTGGCGGACGAGCTGGTTGATGGTCGGCATGGTCTGGTCCCCGTCTTGAAATCGGACCCACAGTGAGCGGACGGCGCATTATAGGGGGGGCCTTTTCGAAGTCAAGGAGGATCGGAGAGCTCCCAGGGGACGGGCCCT
>CAZEHU010000674.1:0-2078 GCA_964511605.1 uncultured Myxococcales bacterium | reverse complement strand
CTCGAGCCCCTCGGAGGCCCCTGCCTCGGGGCCGCTCCGCCCCGGGCGCTGCCTACAGGGTTAGCCCCCCGTCCACATCGATGCACGTGCCCGTGAGGTAGTCGCAGCGGACGATGAAGCGGAGGGCTTCGTAGAGCTCGGCAGGCTGGCCGGCGCGCTGGAGCGGGACCCGCTTGAGGGCGGCCTCCAGGACCTCCGGGCGCATGCCCTGGAGGATCGGTGTGTCTACGAAGCCGGGCGCGATCGCAGCGACCCGGATCTGGTGGCGCGCCAGCTCGGCAGCCCACACGCGGGTATCGGCCACGAGGCCGGCCTTGGCGGCTGAGTAGTTCGACTGGCCGCGGTTGCCCCGCTTGGAGGTGGAGGAGATGTTCACGATGACGCCCGAGCCCGTCTCCCTGTCGAGCATCTGGGTCACCACCTCGCGGGTCATCAGGAAGGGGCCGGTGAGGTCCACGTCCATGACGGCCTGCCACTGGGCGAGGGACATCCGCTCGAGCTCGCCGGTCCGGCGGCTACGCTTGACCAGGAGGGCGTCTCGGAAGATGCCCGCGCAGTTGACCAGGGCGTTGAGGCCCCCGAGAGCGTCCGCGGCCGTCGCGACGACCCTTGCGACGTCGGCCTCGTCCGCGACGCTGCCCGCGTAGGTGTGGATCGTGCCCGCCGCGTCCGCCACGGCCCCGGCGGTCTCCGAGAGGCCCTCGGGGTCCACGTCCATGGCCGCGACCTTGGCGCCCTCGCGGGCGAGGGCCTGGCAGAAGTGGCGGCCAAGCCCGCGGGCGCCACCGGTGACCAGGATCCTGAGATCGTCGATGTTCATGCTCTTGTGGCTCCTAAGCCAGCTCCTCGAGGAGGAGATCGATGGGATTGGGGACGAGGCTGCGGCGGAGCCCGGGCTGCCAGCTCCTGGGGGAGAGCACGTAGGAGATATGGCCTGCGGGAGGGTGGACGACGTGGGTATAGCGGTCGCCGAAGACCTCGATCATCGGGTGGCCCGTGGCGTCCGGCACCACCACGTCCATGCCGCCGTAGAACGCGATGAGCTTCAGGTCGGTCTCCTCGCGCACCCGCCCGAGGGAGAGCTCCTGGCCTTCGTGCTTCCAGGGCAGGAGGCCATCGGCCCCGAGCCCCTCCTTGAAGAGCAGGGTGGTGTAGCGGGCGATGTCGACCGGGACCGGCCAGCGGCGGGCCGCCTCGGGGCTGATCCAGTACGCGCCGGCGAGCTCGCGGCGCTGCTGGGGTGTCAGCTCCTCCTTGGCGCGGGCCATGCCCAGCTCGTGGTTCATCCAGCCTGCGGCGAAGTAGCCGAGGGGCGTCTTCTGCCAGGCGGCCCCAAGCGCAAGATCGAGGCCCATTCGCTGCGGCTGGCCGGGCACGAAGCCGCCGAGGCGCTGCCAGCAGGCGAGCTGGAGGTCCATCATGCCCTCGGGCGCGGCCTGCACCGAGCGGGCGATGCGCTCGCAGCGACGACCATCTACGGGCGAGACGAAGGTCACGTAGGCGCGGACCTTCTCTGCGACCTCCTCGGGGCGGGCCGCGAGCCACGCGAGCCCTTGGGTGCCGTAGCCGCAGTAGCCCTCCATCACGAGGCGCTCGCGGCCACCGTGCAAGAAAGCCACGTCGAGGAGCGTGGAGATGTGCTCGATCAGGCTGGCGATCGTGAGGTCTCGGTAGTCGTGCTCGTAGCGGTCGCCGCGCAGCTCCATCGCGTACACGCCGATCCCCCGCTCGAGGAAGCGATCGAAGAGGTTGTACTCCTGCGTCATGCGCATGATGCCGGGGCCGTACGGGATCGCGCCGCAGAGGTGGAAGAGGCGGAAGGCCGCATCGCCGCCGCCTTCCTCGACCGGCCCGGTCGGCGGGATCCACGTCAGCTTGAAGGGGCCCGCCTGCGCGAGGACCTCCTCGGCGACCCAGGTCGCGGAGCCGAAGCACTCTCGCCCGATGGTGTCGACGAGGTGGTGGAAGCGTGTGCCGGCCTGGAAGCGGTCGGCCAGCTCCCAGCCGAGGTCCCGGAGGGTCTGCTCACCCTCCACAGTAGCGGTCACCGACCGACCGAGCTGGCGGTTCATCGCGTC
>CAZEHU010000673.1:0-2592 GCA_964511605.1 uncultured Myxococcales bacterium | reverse complement strand
GCGGGCGCAGAGAAGCCCGCCGAGGGCACCGCTGGCGCGGAGCCGAATACGAAGACCGAGGGGAGCGAGAGCGGTGCGGCCTCCGGCGCGGCGGCGGCGGCGGGGAAGGCCGGGACCGTCGAGGAGGCCCCCAGAGCCGAAGACTCCACTGCCGAGGAGGCGGCCCAGGTGGCCAGAGCCAAGGCCGAAGAGGAGGCCAGAGCCAGGGCCGAAGAGGAGGCCAGAGCCAAGACCGAGGAGGAGGCCAGAGCCAAAGCCGAGGAGGAGGCCAGAGCCAAGGCCGAGGAGGAGGCCAGCGCCAAGGCCGAAGAGGAGGCCCAGCGGGCGAAGGCTGAAGAGGAGGCCAGAGCGAAGGAGGTCGAAGTGGATCCAGCGCTCCAGAAGAAGCTGGACCTGATGAAGTCGATCGCTGGAAAGGACAAGGCCATGAAGAGCAAGGGCGGCAGCGCTCCCTCCCCGGACGAGAGCAGCTTCGACAGCCTGCGCGACGCGGCTCGCAAGGTGGTGGGTCGCGACAAGAGCAAGGCGCTCAGCTACTACCGCAAGGCGTTGAAGCTCAAGCCACGCCACCCCGACGCCCTGGGGAGCGTGGGCCGCCTCGAGCTCCAGACCGGCGAGGGGGAGCGCGCGGTCCAGACCCTGGAGCGCTGTCGGAGCGTGGCGCCCCGCTACGGGCCCTGCATCTACTGGCTCGGACGCGCCTACGACAAGCGCGGCCAGCGCGCCAAGGCCAAGGAGCACTTCGAGAAGTACCTCGTGGACCATCCCGACGGCTCCCGCGCCTCGGATGCACGAAGGCGGATGGGACCCTGACAGGGCCTCCATGAGCTGGCACCCCGCGTCCCACCTCGTCGACGTGGGCGGCGTACAGGCCCACTACGTGCGGCCCTCCTCGCGAGAGGGGGCCCCGCCCCTCCTCCTCCTCCACGGATTCCTCGTCTCGAGCTGGGCGTGGCGCTACAACATCGATCATCTCGCTCGCCATTGGGACGTCATCGCGCCGTGCCAGAAGGGCTTCGGCTGGAGCTCGGCGGGCCGCGGGGATCACAGCCTGCGCGGCCTCGGGCGCTTCATGCTCACGCTCCTCGATCGCATCGGGCTCGAGCGCTTCGACGTGATCGGCAACAGCTATGGCGGCTCTGTGGCCCTCTGGCTGGCCCACGAGGTGCCGGAGCGCGTGGGGCGCATGGTGCTCGTGAATCCCTTCGCGGTCGCCGGGTCGATCCCTCGGATCCCGACGTGGGCCACCTCGGCGGCGCTCGCCCCCTTCTGGAGGGTCCTCGTCCGCCCGACCGTGGCCCGAGCGGGCCTGCAGAGCCTGGCTTATCGTGGGCTGCGCGTCGACAGCGACTACCTCAGCGGCTTCCGCCCACCTTTCAGCCGCCGGCGAGCCGTGCGCACCGCCCTCGAGGTGGCGCGGGGCTTCGACGAGGCCGGGCGGACCCTCGAGCGCTGGCTACCCACCATCGATCACGAGGCCCTCGTGATCTGGGGTCGACGAGACCTCCTGCTCAAGCCCTACGCCGCCGGCCGGATCGCGGGGGCGATGCCGAGGGCGCGGCTGGTGACGCTACCGGCGGTGGGCCACTGCGCCCACGAGGAGGTCCCGCGGCGCTTCCACGACCTCGTCGAGGGTTTCCTCCTCAGCGACGAGGGAGGAGGATCCTCCGGGTCGCGCTGAAGTAGCCGCGGAACTTGTCCAGGGAGCGCTCGCGCTTCTCCTCCGCCGTGCCGTCGAGGTAGGCGTCCAGCGCGTCTCGATCCCGGACGGAGTAGTGGATCGTCCAGAGGATCCTGCCGTCGGGCATCGAGCCTTCGTTCTCGGCCTTGCGCCAGTACCAGGCCGCGGACTCGAAGCCGTCGAACTCCAGCATGTCGGCCACGTGCGCACGGAGCCAGTGCTCGAAGGATGTACCGATCTCCGCTTCGATCGAGAGGTTGACCTCGTAGATCACCATCGCCGGCCTGCTTCCCCCTAAGACCTTCGTCTGGCCACCCGGCCGGGAGCATCTTACCGTAGGCTGCCATCAGGAGGATAGGGTTGCGCACTTCCCTCGCCGATCACCATGCCCTCGTCTGCGGCGCCAGCGCCGGGATCGGCCGCGCGGCCGCCCTGGCCCTGGCCTCTCGCGGGGCCCGGATCACCGCCCTCGCCCGAGGCAAGGAGCGCCTGGCCGACCTCCTACCCGAGCTCCGCGACGCGGGGGCCCAGGAGGCCCACGCGCTCCCCGCCGATCTGGACGATCGCCCCGGGCTTGGGAGCGCAATCGATGGCCTCCTCGCCCGAGAGGGTCCGGTCCACGTCCTGATCAACAACACGGGGGGCCCGCCGGCGGGCCCCCTGCTCGATGCCAGCGAGGAGGACTTCCTCGAGGCCCTCGGCCGCCACCTGCTGGCCGGCCACCTCCTGGTTCGGCGCCTGCTCCCCGGCATGCGCCAGGCCGGCTACGGCCGCATCATCAACGTGATCAGCACGTCGGTCCGCGAGCCGATCGACAACCTCGGCGTCTCCAATACGACCCGGGCCGCGGTGGCCGGCTGGGCCAAGACCCTGTCCCGCGAGCTGCCGCCGGGCGTGACGATCAACAACGT
>CAZEHU010000672.1:0-2593 GCA_964511605.1 uncultured Myxococcales bacterium | reverse complement strand
GCGGAGCCCTCGAAGGCCTATGAGCATAGCGTGAGCTTCCAGATCCGCAGGCGCGTCGAGGGCACGCTGCTCCCGCCCTCGGGCGATCTCGAGGCCCTCGAGGCCAAGGCCCGGAGCAAGCTGGGGGCCGGCTTCGATAAGGGCGACAAGGAGGGCATGCCCTGGTTCACCGTAGCGGCCGGCCTGAACCTGGTGGTCCTCGGCCCCAAGGTCTGGGCCGTCGTGCCCGATAAGCTCATCGAGGACGTGGTGGCCGTGGCAAGCGGCAAGTCCAAGGCCGTCACCAGGCGCTCCCACTTCTCATCCATGAAGAGGACCGCCACCCGCGGCAAGCCGAGCGTCTGGGCCCTGAGCTGGATCCCGAAGAGCGCGCGGGAGCGCCTGGCGGACAAGGGCTCGGAGGACATCGCCGCCATCACCCGCACCGCCATGAAGGGGACCGGCAAGGCGGACATGGACTTCACGTCCGTGGGCTGGACGGCCTCCAAGGGCGAAGCGAAGACCGCTGCCACCGCGATCCAGGGCAAGATCGACAGGAAGGTGAAGCAAAACACCGTGCTCCGGGCCCTCGGCATCGCGGCCCTCGCCGATCGCATCGAGGTGAAAGCCAAGGGCAAGACCGTGGTGGCCAAGACCGCCCTCACCGCGGGCCAGATCGGCCTGCTCGCGAAGACCGCCGGCAAGATCATCGCGGTCCTGAAGTAGACTTCCCCGATGAGCCCCCCGTGCCATGCGAGCTGGTGCGAGGTCTCCCGCGAGGCCCTCGCGCATAACGTCGCTATCTTCCGCCGGCGCCTCGCGCCCGGCGCGCGCTTGGGCGTGGTGGTCAAGGCCAATGCCTACGGGCACGGGCTCGAAGGGGTGGCGCCTGTCCTCCGCGAGGAGGGCTGCGACTGGCTGATCGTGAACACCGTCGACGAGGCGCTCGCCCTTCGCGCATGCGGGGACGAGGGGCCGATCTACATCTGCGGCCCGGTGCCGCCCTGGCGCGCGGAAGACGTGGTGGCCGCCGGTGCGCGCACGGTCGTCTACGAGGGGGAGCTCGCCGGCGCGCTCGATGCGGCGGCACGCGCGGCAGGCCGGCGGGTCCCGGTGCACGTGAAGATCGAGACCGGCAACCACCGCCAGGGCCTGGTGGTCTCCGACGCGATCACCCTCGGTCGGCTCGTAGACGGGCTCGGGGGCCTCGAGCTCGAGGGCCTCGCCACCCACTACGCGGACATCGAGGATACGACCGATCACGGCTTCGCTCGCCCCCAGCTCGCGGCCTTCGAGGAGGCCCGGCGGGCCTTCGTGGCAGTGGGCCTCGAGGTCCCGATGGCCCACTCGGCCAACTCGGCGGCGACGATCCTCTACCCGGAGACCCACGGGGACCTCGTGCGGGTCGGCATCAGCGCTTGGGGGCTCTGGCCCTCCACCGAGACCTGGGCCACCGCCCTTCAGGTCCACGCCCAGGCGCGGGCCTCCGGCTCCGAGGGCTTCGTGCCGGAGCTTCGCCCCGTGCTCTCCTGGCGGACCCGCATCGCCCAGGTGAAGGATGTGCCGACCGGCGGGTGGGTCGGCTACGGTCGTACCTTCCGGGCCACCGCGCCGATGCGGATCGCGGTCCTGCCCGTCGGCTACCACGAGGGCTACGATCGCCGCCTGTCCAACCTGGCCCACGGCCTGCTCGGGGGCGTCCGGGTGCCCGTGCGGGGGCGCGTCTGCATGAACATGACGATGGTGGACGTGACGCATCGCCCGGGCGTGCGAGCCGGCGACGCGGTCACGCTCCTCGGGGCGGACAGTGAGGAGCGGGTGAGCGCCGAGCAGATCGCCGGCTGGATGGGCAGCATCAACTACGAGGTGGTCTCGCGCATCCACGCCTCGATCCCCAGGCTCCTTGTATGATCGAGCCCAGGGTCATCGCCTTCTTCGACATGGACCTCACCCTGGTCGGGGCCAATACGGGGCGCCTCTGGGTCAAGGAGGCCTTCGGCCGCGGCGAGATCGGCAAGCGCACCCTCCTCCGCCTCATGGTGGCCGCGACCCGCTACCGGCTGGGCCTCATGGATCCCACCGAGCTGATGGTCCAGGCGGCCAGCACCCTTGAGGGTCAGCCGGAGGCGGACTTCGCCGCGCAGGCCGCCGACTTCTACGAGCGTGAGGTGGAGCGGCGCATCCTCCCCCTCGCCCTCGAGCGTGTGCGCCATCACCAGGCCGAGGGGCACTCGGTGGTGCTGCTCACCGCGTCGCTGCCCTACGTGGCGGAGCGTGTGGCCCGCTGCGTCGGGGCGGAGGGGGTCCTGGCGAGCCGCCTGGAGGTGGTCGAGGGCACCTTCACCGGCCGCTTCGTCGACCCGATCTGCTACGGCGCCGGCAAGAAGACCCTGCTCGAGGCTTATGCCCGCGAGCGGGGCGTCGACCCAGGCGCATGCTGGTTCTATACGGACTCCCACGGCGACCTGCCGGCCCTCGAGGCCGTGGGTCATCCCGTGGCCGCGAACGCGGACCCTCGCCTCGGCCGCCTCGCCCGGAAGCGCGGCTGGACCGTGACCGACTTCTTCGGCGACACCCGACGCACCGATCGCCGTCGGGAGGACCGAGCGAGGAC
>CAZEHU010000671.1:0-2600 GCA_964511605.1 uncultured Myxococcales bacterium | reverse complement strand
CCAGCGTCGTCATGACAACCATCATAGGCCGCCGAGGGCCTCGGGCTCAACGCATCGTTCCGGGAAGCGCGACGCGGCGCGTCTTGCTGATGGCGACGAGCCTGTGCTAGCGCCCGAGCACCTCAAGACGAGGTCATCGCGCGCGCGAGGGGTGAGGCATGCATCGTCACGTCGGCCGATCCGAGCTCATCGACAGCCTCATGCCGGAGCTCCGGCGAGAGCTGCCCCCCGTCACGCGGGGCAAAGGCGACATCCTCGACTCCTTCAGCCGTGAGATCCTGAGGCGGGTCGACGATCGCTACCTGTACCGCCATCGACTGACGACCTTGGCCAGCCAGCTCCGGGACAGCTTTCGGTGGATCTGCACCGAGCTCGGTACCAAGGAGCCGGTGGTGCGGGTCTTCAGCCCGACGCTGATCGACGAGGGCTACGAGCTCGAGGGCTATGTCATCGAGACCCTCCTGCCCGATCAGCCCTTCATCGTGGATACGATCCGCCTGTACATCGAGCAGACGGGCATCCACATCCTCAACCAGCTCAACGTCGTCCTGCCCGTGGTCCAGGACAGCGAGGGCACCCTGACCGGCATGGAGCCGGCGGACGATGCCCGCCTCGTCAGCTACACTCGCTGGTTCGTCGACTGGTCCGACGATCGCAGCCACGAGGCCATCGCCCAGGGCGTCTCGGAGCGCCTGGGCCTGAGCCGCGCCACCGTGCGCGACTTCCACCGCATGGTCCGCGCCGCCAAGGACCTGTCGAACGCCTTCGACTTCCTCACCAAGGAGGATGCGGATCACGCGGATGCCTGTGCCGAGGTTCGGGACTTCCTCGAGTGGATCACCGGCGAGCACTTCGTCTTCATGGGGGTCAGCTTCTATACCCTCGAGGAGGACGGGAAGGTCCACGTGGAGCCACGGCGCGGCTTGGGCATCACGCGCGGCCTCGAGACCCCCTCGGGCGAGGACCTGGCGCGCAACCTCGAGTTCTTCGCCAGCACCGATCCCACCGCTCCCCTCCTCCGGGTCCGCAAGTCCGCGGAGGAGTCGGTGGTCCACCGCCCCGGCAAGGTGGACGAGATCCTGATCCGCTGTGTGGACGAGGAGGGCAACGTCGAGGGTGGCGTCGCCCTCCACGGCCTGTTCACCTACAAAGGGCTCGGGGAGCCCGGCAGCACGATCCCGATCCTGCGCAAAAAGCTCGATCGGGTGCTCCTCTCCGAGGAGATCCTGCCCAACGGCTACGAGCACAAAGGCCTCGTCAACGCCTACAATACGCTGCCGGTCGAGTACCTCTTCGAGGCGGACGAGGAGCCCCTGGTCGACCTCCTCTGGAAGATCTTCACCGCCGACGCCACCCGCGACATCCAGAGCCAGGTGGTCCTCAACGACGACGCCCGGAGCGCCTACGCCTTCGTCGTCATCCCCAAGGAGCACTACTCCGACGATCTGCGTGTGGAGATGCAGGGCCTGCTCCGGGCGAACCTGCAGGCCTCCTACGTGGATCACCGGGTCTTCCTCGGCAAGTTCGGCACCGCCGCCCTGCACTTCTACCTCACGGGCCACGAGCACTTCGGCAGCCGGAACCTCTCGGCGGTGGAGGCGCTGCTCGTCGACATCGCCACCCCCTGGACCTACCGGCTCCACCAGCGCCTCGAGTTCGTGCACGAGGAGGCGGAGGCCGCAGAGCTCTACAGCCGCTGGTCCGAGGCCTTTCCGGAGGCGTACACCGAGCTCACGCCGCCGGAGATGGCGGTCCAGGACATCGCCCACCTCGAGAAGACCGCGAGGAGCGGCCGCGTCCGCTTCGACATCTTTCCGTACCAGCGGGACTCGGGCGACGCGCTGCTGCGCATCTACTCGAAGGAGGCGATGGACCTGACGACGATCCTGCCGGTGGTGGACGACTTCGGCGTCACCGTCGTCGAGCAGTGGTCCTTCGACGTGATGGCGGCCCACGCCCCGACCCTGACCGTCAATACGCTCCGGGTGCATCGCGGCCGCTACGATGTGCTCGAGCAGCGTCGCGCGCTCGTCGACGGTCTGCGCGCGGTCTTCGGGCGCAAGATGCAGTCCGATCGGCTCAACCGCCTCCTGCTCGCGGCCCACATCACCTGGCAAGACGTGGACGTGATCCGCGCCTACTACCAGTACCGGCGGCAGCTCGGACATGCGCTCGATCCGGAGCTCACCCACAAGGTGTTGATGAGCCACGCCAGCGTCATCGGCATGGCGGTGGCCCTGTTCCGTACCCGCTTCGATCCCGATGTGGAGCTGCCCTCGGAGCAGGCTCGAGAGGAGCAGAGCGCCAGCCTCGACAGGGAGATCCTCGACTACCTCGAGGGGATCCGCAGCTTCGACGAGGACAAGATCCTCCGCGGCTTCCTCGACCTGATGCTCGCGACCCTCCGCACCAACGTCTTCCGACAGCATGAGGACGGCGAGCACATCATCAGCCTGAAGATCGACTGCCAGCGGGTCTCGGAGATGCCCGAGCCGCGACCGATGGTGGAGATCTTCGTCCACCACCACGACGTCGAGGGGGTCCACCTGCGCGGGGGTCGCGTGGCCCGCGGGGGCCTGCGCTGGTCCGATCGCCTCGAC
>CAZEHU010000670.1:0-2602 GCA_964511605.1 uncultured Myxococcales bacterium | reverse complement strand
GTGGACGATCCGCAGCTCCACCACCGCCACATCGGCGCCGTGGGCGGTGTGGGCGATGGACTGGATCGTGTCGGGGCCGACGCGGACGGCTTCGGGGCGGGGAGCGGGAGGTGAGGGGGTTGGGGTGGTGCTTGACGTGGTCTGCACTCGGTTCAAGCCTCTGGTCGTGGAGCCCTCGAGCACGCCTCGGCTGCGGTGGGCGAGGTCGGCGAGGCCGCGGGTTCGGGAGGAGCCGTTGGCGGCCGAGAGGTCCACGCCGCGGAGGCGCTCGAGGTCGGGGTCGGGCTTGGAGGTGGCGACGATCTGGAGGTGCTCTGTGACGCCGCGGACCGCGTCGGCCGCGAACCACTCGGTGCCGGGCGGGAGCTGCATTGGGCGGCGGGCGAGGAGGTTGTTGGCCTCGGCAGGGCGGCCGCCCGAGGCGGGGAGGGGGAAGAGCGCCTGGAATTGGCCCGCCGCGTTGTAGTTGAAGACGTAGACGTGGGCGTTCCTGTCCGCCTCGACCTGGATCTTCATGCGGTCGCCCTCGCGGAGGGGCGTGCCCGAGCAGTCGGGGACGTCCACCCAGGAGCGGCCTCGGGGCTTCTGGCAGAGCAGGTGCACCCTGAGACCGAGGGGCGGGACGAAGGGCTCCGGGGCTGCGGCCGGCGGCGGGGCCCTCCAGGTCCCCTCCGTGCAGGAGCGGCTGGCGTCGAGCTGGGCGGCCTTGTTGTCCAAGATCCAGCGGCGCTCCTCCGGCTCGACGGCCTCGGCGCTCATCACGCCGAGGGCCGTCTGAAGGGAGGCGATCCCCTCGTCGAGGCAGGCGCGGCGCAGGGCCTGCTGAGACTCGTCGAGAGCGCCGCGCTCTATCGCAGCGCAGAGCGCATCGGCCGCGCGCTCCTGGGCGCGGACCGCGGCGAGGAAGGGATCGGGTCGCTGGGTGCGACTCGCGCCGCGCGGGCCCTTCTCGGACGAGCCGAGCGTGCCTGCCGCTCGCTTGGCCAGCGCGTGGAGGTGATCGGCTCGCCCGCGGCAGCCCGCGGAGGTCGGCAGCGCCTCGGCGGGGATGACCACCGGCGGCGCCGTGCGCTTGGCGACCCGCCCCCGATGCTCCCAGTGAGCGCCGAACGTAGCCTCGACGATCGTCAGCTCGCCGCTGGGGCGCTCGACGAGTCGCCCGTCCACGACGACGTCCACGCCCTTGGGCGGGGGGCCTCCGCTCCAGGCGGCGTCGAGGGCGACCTGGTGGGCGCCGGCAGCTTGGAGGGCCCGCTCGAGGTAGGGCGCGAGGGCCGCGACCCTGGGGCCTCCCTTGCGCGCCCCGTCCCGCAGCTCCCCGACGGCGAAGCGCAGCGCGCGGCCGGCCGAAGCCGCCGCCGCGCCCATCGCCTCCAGGCCGGCGAGGAGCTCACGCGCCGCGGGGGCGAGGAGGGCGTCCAGCTCTTCGGTGGTGAGCTCGTGCTCGCCGATGAAGCGAGCGAGCTCGGCGGTGTGGAGAGTCACCATGACGCAGACGCGGATGTCGTCGCGGCCCTTGCGCCAGCGCTGGAGCAGCTTGGCGAAGCCCCGGCAGTCGCGCCCGGGGCGCGAGCAGTGCCGTGCCTCGAGCCGCTTCTCGGCGCGCTCGAAGGCCACGCGGACGGCGTTGGGGGTGGCGGCATCCTCGAACTCCACGGCGTGCAGGAAGTCCATGGGCGGGACGAAAGGGCCTTCGCAGGGGAGCGGGGTTCCACGCGCCGGGGGTGGCACGGCGCTCGCCGGTGGGGGCGGGGAGGCCAGCAGGAGGAGGAGAAGAAGAGCACCGGCGAGCGGAGCGGCGGGGCGCGCGGAGCGCTTGATCATGGGGTGCACCTCGGCAGGGCAGCGACGGCAGCCAGCACCTTGCTCCGCTCGGCGTCGCTGGGCGGTGCCGGGCAGCCTGCCGACACCTCGATGGTGAAGCCGAAGGAGGCGGCGCGCGCGGTCGCGGGGATGGCGCGGTGGTCGCGATGGAGGGATCGTGCGGTGGTGGGGTCGAGGCGGCACTCCTGGCGCCAGGCTCGGAAGGGGCCGAGGTCCGCCTCGTTCCCAGCGGCGATCACGAGATAGCGCTCGGCCGCGTGGCCGGACAGGGCGACGACGCCGAACTGGCCCAGGGAGACAGCGGAGCCCGCCGGGATCAGGTCGCTGTGGACGAATGCGTTCGGGAAGGAGAGCACCGCTTGCTGGGCGCCGTGCAGGTTGATCACCCGAACGTGGAGGTCCTCGTCGGTCTCGAGGAAGAGCTCGATGGTCTCCCCGTCGCAGACGGCGCCTCCTGAGCGCTGGCCCCGGATGCGAAACTCGAGGCCCGGGTCCTTCGGCAGCGGGGGCGCGCGGTGTGGGCCCGAGCTCCGGGCACCACAGAGGGGGAAGCGGATCGGTGGGGCTGCGACCTCGCGCTGGAGCCCGCCGTTCCCGGCGACCAGCGCTACCCAGGCGACGGTGAGCTCCTGCCCGCGTCCGGGGTGCTCGCGGCCTGCGATCTCCGCTCGGAGCTCGGCGACGTCGGGGCGCTTGGCCGCGGCGCGATCATGGAGTGCGCTCAGCCCTCCGCGCTGGAGTGCTGAGCGCATCCAGACCTGGACTTCCTGAGCGGCCC
>CAZEHU010000669.1:0-2602 GCA_964511605.1 uncultured Myxococcales bacterium | reverse complement strand
GCCGGGCCCGGCGCCGTATCGCCCCCGCCGCCCGGGGCGTAGCGGAGACTGAGGCCCAACCAGTTGGCGTTTCCACCGTAGATCGCCGGCAGGACGTCGTTGTCGACCTCGCGCTCCAGGTAGAGGACCGGCATCCAGGACAGATCGAGCGCCAGGTCGCCCCAATCGTACGTGGCCCCGATCGCCGGGATGATGCGGTCGGAGTCCGGAAGCGTTGGGCCCACCGTGTGGTCGGGGGTGGGGGTGGTCTCGTAGCCGATCCCGCCGCGGAGACGCAGGGCCTCGGACAGGGCGAACTCCCCGCCGAGGTGAACGAGCCAGGACGTGCCCCAGTCCTGATCCAGGTCCACCACCACGTCGAAGGGCGCGTCGGAGGACCCGTAGTGGAAGATGATGTCCAGGGTCTCGATCTGCGACCAGTCCTGCCGCGCCACGTCCAGCTCGAGGTAGAGGGCCTCGGAGACGTGGTAGCCCACGCCGATCTGCAGCTCGCTGGGCGTCCAGATGACCGTCTCCCCCGGGACGTCGTCGGAGTCCGGCGCGCCGATATGCCCCTGTCCCTTCACCTCGATCTTGATCGGGTGCTTCCAGAAGAGGCCGATGTGGAGCGCGTCGGTCGGCTGCCAAGCGAGCCCCGCGCTGAAGCCCATGCCCCGGCCATCTCCCTGCAGGTTGCCCTCCTGCGTGACCCCCCCCTGGTCGTCTCGACCCGTGATCTGCCAGAGGCTGGCCTCGAGCGGCGCGAGCTGCCCCGTCAGCCCGACGCTGAGCCCCGCCGGCAGCGAGAGCCCCGCGCCGAGGTAGACGGAGGGGACGCGGAGGTCGACCTTGCGGGCTTGCGCCTCGCCGTGCCACGCGTCGGGCCACTCCACGGTCAGGCCGTAGGGCACCGCCAGCCCGCCCGCGACCGTCAGCAGATCGCCGATCCGGTAGGAGAGCGAGAAGGAGGGCAGCACCTGCAAGAGCTCGACCTCGGCGCTCTGAGCGACGCCCTCGGGATCCTCCCAGGTGAGCCCCCCCGCGATGAGGAAGCCGGCCAGCGAGGCCTGAAAGCCCTCGAGCGAGGCGAGCCCCGCGGGGTTCAGGAAGAGGGTCTCCGGCGAGTCGAGCCAGGCCGCCGTGGCGTGCTGGCGGCCCTCGGAGATCGCGCTGAACTCGTGCAGCGCGTAAGCCCCTGCGTGCGCCCTGGGGGCCGCCAGCAGGGCGGGCAGTATCGTCAGCAGGAGATAGGCTCGGCGGGTAAGGATGTGCACGGGGACCTCCGGGGACTCAGCGCATCGCGGCCGAGCTGTCGGGGATAGGGACGAATTCCGACGCGCCGTGCCGCTCGAGGTAGGTCCTCTGGATGCCGGGGCAGCGCTCCCGAGCGGCGCAGCCGCCGCACGATGGCACGAACGCGTTCCCGTGGTCACCCCCGGCGGTCTCGTCGGCCTGTCGCACCCGATCCCACTCGAAGGTGCGGTGGGGCACGGCGAGGAGGTGTCCCCAGCGGGCGCGCGCGGCCTCGGGCAGCGCACACGGCGGGAAAGCGCAGGTGCCCGAGGAGGTGGCCTCGAGCCCGAGCGATCGGGCTGCCTCCAGGGCCCGCACCATCGCAGGGGCGGCGTCCGCGTAGCGGACCAGGGTAGTCTCCCACGGACGCGCGAGGCCGCGCTGCTCCCGGGCCACGCTGATCACCACCTTGATGGGGCCGAGGTTGCGGGCCACCGCCCCCAGGGTCGCCTCCACCTGGTCCAGGTTCTCGTGGCAGAGCACGAGAGATAAGCTGACCTCCGCGCCGCCGGCCTGCAGGCGACAGGCCCCCTCGATCGTCTCCGCGGGCGTACCCGCGCCGGTGATGGCCAGGTAGGTCGCGGGATCCACGCTGTGCAGGCTCACGTGTGCGTGGTTCAGGCCGGCGGCGAGCAGGCGCTCCGCCAGGTCCCCGTGGGCGAGGCGGAGGGCGTTGGTCTGGAGGCCCCGGAGGGGCACGCCGCGCTCGGTGGCTCGCTGGACCAGGGCCTCGAGGTGCCGGGAGAGGGTGGGCTCGCCGCCGGTGAAGACGATGGCCTGGACCTCGCGCGCGGCGGCCTCGTCCACCGCCTCCTCGAGCTCGGCCAGGGTGGCGCTCCGGGCCTGGCGATCGACGAAGCAGAAGCTGCAGTCCTGGTTGCAAGGGAAGACGAGGCGGATCTCCGCCTTGTGGCCCCGGGGCTGCCGGCTCGAGGGCATGCCCTGGCTGTAGAGCACGATGGGCTCGGGCGTGAGCTCGCTGTGGAGCGCCGGGGGGAGGGTGCGGAAGGGGTGCACCTCCCAAGGGCCGAAGACCGCTCGATGGGTCGGATCCTGGCCCTGGCAGCGCTCGAAGAGGGCGCAGTCGCCGCAGGCCTCCGGCCGGCTCTCGTCCTCGGCCCCCGCGCCTCCGCGCTTGGGCGGGACGACGGCGGCGATGGCGTCGCGATGCTCCCGGAGGGCGCAGAGCGGCAGCCCCGCTGGCGCATCGACACGGATCTCGAGGCCCAGGGAGAGGCCGCGCTCCACCGCGGATCCGAGCGCGGGGCCGAGGCGCTCCAGGGGGACGGCATCACGCTCCGCCTGCTCGGTCGCGCGACTCCCGAAGAAG
>CAZEHU010000668.1:0-2606 GCA_964511605.1 uncultured Myxococcales bacterium | reverse complement strand
ATCGCCCAGGGCAAGTCGGTGAGCATGGAGGACTACCTGCGCACCGCCCTCGGGGAGTGGGGCATGGACATCTCCGACCTCGACAACGTGCGGTCGGTCCGTCCACCCGGCGAGATGTCCGCCACCGAGAAGCGCCGCCGCGGCGTCACGTAGGCCCGTCCGGGGGCTCAGATGCCCACCGCTCCCAGGTCGTCCTTGGCTGCGAGGCGTCCACGGCGGTAGCCTCCGCGGATGCCGCTCGACACGCTCCTCGATGAGGGGGCCAGCGTCCTCTGGGTCGCCGCGCATCCCGACGACGAGTTCCTCGCGGGCTCGATCCTCGCGCGGGCGGCGATCCACCACGGCAACCGCGCGGGCCTGGTGGTGCTGACGAAGGGAGAGGGCGGTGAGGATCACACCGGCCTGTCCAAGGGCGAGCCCGAGCGCCTCGCCGAGCTCAGGGCCGCCGAGATGGCGCGGGTGGCGGAGCGCTATGGCGCCGAGCTCGTGCAGGCCTCCTACTTCAACGCCCCGCTGCCCATGTCGAGCTTCCCGACCCGGCAGGAGCTGTGGCAGCGCTGGTCGGCGGATCCCCAGGGCGATCCGGTCGAGCGGGTGGCTCAGGCCATCGTCGCCCAGCGCCCGGACATCGTGCTGACCTTCGATCCGACCCACGGCTGCACGGGCCACCCGGAGCACCAGCTCGCCAGCCGCATCACGACCACCGCGGTGGCGCGCGCCGCCGCGCAGCCCGAGGGACATCGCGCCGAGCACGTCTTCCACCTCCTCACCCGGCATTGGCTCCTCCACCTGGTCCGCATGGTGGATCCGAAGCCGGTCGACGGCTGGTGGTCCGCGGAGCACCCCTGCGAGGGCCACGGCACCTGCCTCGACTTCGCGGTGGAGGCCACCCGCCTGCACGAGACCCAGGCGGGGGATATGCGGGCCTTCCGGCGCTTCCGCTGGGCCTTCAAGACCCTGGGCCTCCGGCGAGCGGATCCGGCGGCCTCTCCCACGCCCGGCGGTCCGTGAGGCGGACCCGGCGAGGAGGGCCCCGCGCGCTGTGGTTGCTCGGAGCGCTCGCGGGTCTCGGCTTCGGCGTCATCGCCCCGGCCTGTGAGGCGACGGACGAGGAGGGCTCGCCGTCGCCGGCCCAAGGCGCCGGCGACGAGGAGGACGAGGACGTCTCCCCGAGCGGCGGGGATCCGGCCCTCGTCGACGAGGACGTGCTGACCGTCTCGCCGCGGGAGGCGGAGGTCTTCCCAGCGGACCTGCCGATCCCCACCACGCTGGAGGCGTGCCTCGAGCAGGGCCTCACGGTGCGGACCTGGGAGCTCGAGATCGGCGAGGAGGGCATGGCCGAGCTGCTCGAGGACGTCGCCGCGGACGTGGAGGTGAACGGGACCCTCCATGCCGAGGGGGAGAGCTACGAGCTGGGGGTGGAGCTCCAGGGGTTCTCTTCGCGCCACTTCCCCAAGAAGAGCTTCAAGCTGAAGTTCAAGGGCGACGAGCCCTTCGAGGGGGTGGCCTTCGGGGAGGAGCCGGAGCCGGAGGGCATCGACAAGCTCCTCCTCAAGGGCATGTACAAGGATCAGAGCCTCATCCGGGAGCACCTGGCCTGGTACGTGCTGGATCTCATGGGGCTCGAGGCCCCGCGGGTGAGCTGGGTCAACCTGGTGCTGGACGGCGAGTACTACGGCCTCTTCGCCCTCGTGGAGCCTTTCGACGACGACTACCTCGATCGGCTCGCTTACCCCCCCGGCGGCTCGCTGTACAAAGCCGTGAAGCAGAAGGGCGGCTTCAAGCCCGGCACGAAGCTCGAGGCCGGCTACGAGAAGAAGCTCCTCGCGGACGAGCCCTGGGACGACCTCGAGACCCTCGTGGACAGGATCCAGCAGACCCCGTTCACGTGGGAAGCGTATTGGGCCCTCATCGATCCCTGGCTGAGCCTCGAGCGGGTCAGGGCGCGCATCATCTGGGTCTCCTTCACCCAGAACCTCGACACCACGACCCAGAGCTTCTTCCTCTACCGGGAGCCCGGCGGCGGTGAGCCCCACTGGTGGCAGCTCGCGTGGGACTCCGACATCTGCTTCGCGAACCACTGGAGCCTGAAGGAGGACATCTTCAAGGTCACCTGGCGGCATATGCTGAACGGGCCGACCTGGATGGGACAGGCCATCGCCCAGGATCCAGATCTGAGGGAGTGGCTGATCGTCGAGTTCGAGGAGCTCCTCGACACCCTCCTGACGCCGGACCTCATCGCCCCGATCGCCGAGCAGGCCATGGCCCACGTACAGCACGACCTCCGCTGCGAGCACCTGCGCTGGGATCGGAGCTCCTCCCCCGAGGAGGAGCTCAGCGAGATCCTCGACTTCCTGGTGCAGCGACCGATCTTCTTGAGGGAGAAGCTCGAGGAGCTGCGGGACGATCCGGGCATGGCCGATGAGCCGTACTGAGCGCGCCGCCCTCCGCGGGCCGTTCGGCCCGCGAGCCGTGCTCGGCCCGCGAGCCGCGCTCGGGATCGCGCTCGGGGCCCTCGTGGCGTGCTCGGGGGCCGAGGAGGCTGCCGTCGAAGCGAGCGTCGAGCTGTCCGACGTGGCCGCCACCACGTCTCGGACGCCCGAGCG
>CAZEHU010000667.1:0-2608 GCA_964511605.1 uncultured Myxococcales bacterium | reverse complement strand
CATGCCGCCGGGGCTGCCGCGCTACCTGATGGGGGTGGGCCGGCCCCAGGATCTCGTCGACGCCATCGCCCTCGGGGTGGACATGTTCGACTGCGTGATCCCAACGCGCCACGCCCGCAGCGGAACGCTCTACACCTTCCAGGGGCGCATGCGCATCACCCACAAGCGCTACCGGCGCGACGCCTATCCCATCGACACGGCGTGTACCTGCTACACCTGCTCCACCTTCTCGCGGGCCTACCTGAGCCACCTCTTCGCGGTCGGGGAGGTGCTCGGCGCGACCCTCTGCACGATCCACAACCTGGCCTTCTTCCGGGATCTGATGGCCCGGGCTCGCCAGGCGATCGCGGAGGGTCGCTTCGGGGCCTACCGAAAGACCATCCGGGCTCTGTATCCGGAGAAGGGGGCCACGGGCCTCGGCGAGGCGGAGCGAGCGGAGCGGTCGGTGGCGCGACAGAGGATGGCCGCTCAGGCCCAAGAGCCGAGGAGCGAGGGTGGAAGGGGCCAGGGCCGCGGCGCTAAGGGCGGGGGTGGGCGGCGGCAGCGAAGGCGCAAGCGCGGGTGATCGAGGCAGGCCCCAGACCGCCGATGCGTTACCCTTGGCCCCATGGCTGACGAGGACTCCACCGGCCGCCGCCTCTTCTTCCGCAGCGGGCTCGACAAGCTCCGGGATGGCGCGCTCGATGCCGCGCGGGAGTTCGCCAAGGCCAGCGCCGAGCTCGCGGAGGCGGCCAGCCAGGAGCCCGAGCGCTACGCCGGCAACCCTGAGGATCCCGAGGGCGAGCCCTCTCGCATGTACCACCGGGCGCGCCGGCGCAGCGGCGGCCTGGTGCTCCAGGGTCGTGGGCGCAGGCGTCCGTTCATCCGGCCGCCGGGCGCGATCGCGGAGCAGGACTTCGTCGAGCGGTGCGAGCGCTGTCGGAGGTGCGTCGAGGCCTGCCCGGAGGGTGCGATCCACCCGGCCGGGCCCGATCGGGGGCCGGAGCTGGAGATGACGCCGCTGATGATGCCCCACCAGCGGCCGTGTGTGCTCTGTGAGGACGTGCCTTGTGCTGCGGCCTGTCCGAGCGGCGCCCTCAGCCCCCCGGCCTCGGCCGCGGAGATCCGGATCGCCCTGGCCGTCGTGGACGTGCGCCTCTGTCTGAACAGCCTCGGGCAGGACTGCGACGCCTGCCACGAGAGCTGCCCGAAGCCGGGGGTGGCGCTGGTGGTGGGGGAGGGGGGCATCCCGCTCATCGACGATCATAGCTGCACCGGCTGCGGGGGGTGCGCGGCGGCCTGCAAGGCGTGGCCCAAGGCGATCCACGTCCAGCCGCGATGAGGATGACCCCAGCGAGGACTCGATCCGCCTGACTTCATGGGCGTTTTCGGTGCCTCCGGGAGTCGGTTGCCGAATGCGCGCGAGGTGCTATGCTGCGCCCGCTTTTCGCGCCCCCCGGCCTTATCCCCTGGCGCCTGCCCTCCAGGAGTCGCATGTTCCGCCTGCTGCTCAGCTTCATCTACCTGGCCCTGACGTTCTGCGGCGCCATCCTCTTCTACCTGGGGGTCGACGACTACGTGGAGGATCCGCTCGATCGGAGGCTCCGTGCGGACGTCGAGGTGGCCCACATCGAGTACGACGCGGTCAAGCGGCTCCGCGACCTCCAGCTCCGCGACCTGAGCGCCGATCTGGCCCAGTCGGAGATCAAGGCCTACCTGTCCACCCTGATGGACAAGCGCAACAAGATGCTCGAGCTCGAGGCGAAGGCCTACGAGAGCTACCCGGGCGAGGTCGATGTGGAGAGCCGCAAGACCTTCATCGAGGGCCAGGAGGAGTTCCTCAGCGACTTCTCCCTGTCGCTGGCGTCGCACCTCGAGGTCATCCGGGGCAAGGAGGCCTGGGCGGCCGCCAACCGGGAGGCCTTCGTCACAGCGACCCAGGGCAAGCTGACCGACTGCATGGCGCTGTCCGTGCCCAAGTGCCTCTTCGAGTTCACGTACAACCCCCTCAAGGAGCTCACCAGCAACCTGCTCGGAGAGGGTCGCCACGGCATCCGCCCCGATCTCGTCATCGTCGCCGACGACCGCGGCACCGGCCTGGCGGATGCCAACAAGCCCAAGTGGTCCAATGAGTCCGCGTACTCCGAGCACTACTCGGTGGTCCGCAAGGTGCGCGAGGGCATCATCGCCCGTGACGTCATCCAGCTCGACGGCTCCGACAGCTACTACTTCGTGAGCGCGGCGCCGATCATGGATGGAGACATCTTCCGCGGCACCGTGATGGTGGGCATCGAGATCGACGACAGCCTGCTCCGGGAGGAGGGTCAGAAGACCGGTTGGAAGATCAGCTACTTCGACGGTCAGAAGCTCATCCGCTCCTCGGTCGGCGAGCAGCTCGAGAACGAGCTGGTGCTCAACTCTCCGCCGAAGAGCGAGGAGCCCAAGCTCTTCAGCCTCAACACCCCCAACCTGGCGGCCCAGTGGGTGCCGGTGGCGGGCAGCTTCTCGAACCACGACGTGCAGGCTGTGCTCTCGCGCTCCCGCGTGCAGGAGCTGGCGCACGTGGGGACGGTGCAGAGCTTCATCTGGCTCTACGGCAGCTTGATGTTCCTCGTCGGCATGATCCTCT
>CAZEHU010000666.1:0-2615 GCA_964511605.1 uncultured Myxococcales bacterium | reverse complement strand
GCAGGGTGTTGGGGGTCCCGCGGAGCTCCTCCTCCACCTCCGGTCGGGTGGAGTAGATCGAGACGTGCACGTGCTGCAGCCCAGCCTCCGCGAGGGCCTGGGCGAAGTCTCGATCGGCGAGGCGGTGCCCGTTGGTGATCATGCGGACGTGCAGGCCCTGGTCCCGCGCATAGGCCGTGATCGCCGGCAGCTCGGGGTCCAGGGTGGGCTCGCCCCCGGTGAGGATGATGCCGAAGTAGCCCCGCTCCACGAAGTCGTCCACCAGGACCTTCATGGTCTCGAAGCTGTGCACGTAGGGGGTCGTGGGGTTCGAGCAGAAGCCACAGAAGTGGTTGCAGTGTCGGACCACCTGGATGTACCCGATGTTGGCCACCCGTCTCCCCTCTCAGCCTGTCCTCGGTCGTCTCGGCCCCGCCTCGCCCCCCGAGGCGCGGTCCACCGATGCTGGGCGAGCGGCCGGCCCCGTGTCAACGCGCGGGTCCGGAGGGAGGTGGCATCGACGAATCGAGCAGCTTCCGCCATGCTCCCCATCCGAGATGGTCGTCTTCAACCGAGAGGATGGGACCTGCGTCCGATGCGGAGCCACGGGCGAGGTGGGGACCCCGTGTGAGGCCGAGGGCTGCCCGCCAGAGGGCATGTACTTCATCCCGGCCGACTTCGCGGGCATGGACGCCGACGACCCCCTCGTCGGGCGCTGCGTCTCGGACTACCTTGTGGTCGGCACCCTCGGCCAGGGCAGCTTCGGCAACGTCTACGAGGCGCTCCAGCTCCCGATTCTGATGCGTGCGGCCCTCAAGCTCCTGCGCCAGGATCGCCTCGACCCCAAGCGCGCCGACCTGATCATGACGCGCTTCCGCGCGGAGGCCGAAGCCCTCGCGGCCATGAGCCATCCGAACATCGTGCGCCTCATGAAGTACGGCGTGCACGACGACATGCCCTACCTCGTCATGGAGATGGTGTCGGCGGCCACCACCTTGAAGGAGACCATGGCGGCCCTCGGCACCGCCTTCCCCCCCGAGGACGTGGCCGACATCCTCGGCCAATGCCTCGCGGGCCTCGAGGCCGCCCACGAGTTCGGGATCATCCATCGGGACATCAAGCCCGCGAACATCATGATCCAGCGGGTCGCCGGGGCCGATCGCCTGGTCCGCATCCTCGACTTCGGGCTCGCGGCCCTCGCCGAGGACGAGGGCTCCAAGGAGACCGCCGGCACGCCGCTCTTCATGGCCCCCGAGCAGATCAAGAAGGAGGCTTTCGGCGCCTACACCGATGTCTACGCGGTGGGCCTCCTGGCCTTCCAGATGGTGACCGGCGCGCGCCCCTTCCGCGCCAGGAACTTCAAGGAGCTGAAGGCCGAGAAGCTCGACGCGGACTGGGATCCCTGCAGCTACCTCGACGATGGCGGCGAGGGCCTGCCCGAGGAGGTGCGCGAGTTCTTCCGTCGCTCGATGAACAATACCGCCACGCTCCGCTACCAGACGGCCGCGGACTGCAAGGCGGGCCTCGAGAAGGCGATGGGGGCCATGAGCCCGTCGACCGTGGACGAGGCCGCCAGCCTCGAGGCCCTGGAGGTGGAGCTGAGCCGCCGCCGCCTCGAGCAGGAGCGCAAGCAGCTCGAGCTCGACAAGCAGCGGCTCGAGCGCCAGCGGCGCGGCACCCTCTCGATGCCCGCGGTCAAGGACGCCGGCGACCGCTCCGGTACCGACGCGGCCGCCAAAGCGACGGCCGCGGCCGAGGGCGCCCAGAAGGCGGCCGCGGTGGGGATCGAGGTCGCGCGCGCCGGCCTCGCGACGGCCCTCGAGCATTGGCGGAACCTGCCGCCGAAGGGCCAGCGCATCGTCATGCTGGCGATCGCGGCCTGCTTCGGCCTCTGGATCATGAGCAGCGGGGACGGCGACGAGCCCACCAAGGGGCGTCGCGGCTCCTTGACCGGGCGGCTCAAGAAGGGGGGCCTCGGTGGCGGCGAGGGAGCAGAGGAGGACGCCGGCGGCAGGGCTCCGGTCGATACGATCCTCCTCAGCGAGCGCAAGAAGCGGAAGGAGGCGGCGCGCAATGCGCTCAAGCCCTCGCGCAAGCCGATCCTGAGAGCGGACAGAGGGCCGGCCCGGCTGGACTGGGTCCAGGTGGGAGACGGCGGCGAGGCTTTCTGGATCGCGCGCACCGAGACGACGGTCGCCGACTACCGGGGCTGCGTCGACGCGGGCAAGTGCAAGGCTCCGGGCAAGTTCGAGGATCGGGGGGCGGGCCGCCTCTGCCAGTGGGGACGCGCCGGCACCGACCAGCACCCCGTGAACTGTGTGAGCTTCAGCCACGCCGGGGCCTTCTGCCGCTACGCCGGTGGACGTCTGCCCTCGGCCCTCGAGTGGGAGCGGGCCGTGCGCGGCTATGATCCCAAGCGCCCCTATCCCTGGGGCCAAGACGCGCCCACCTGCGCCAATGCGGTGATCAAGGATGGTGGGGCCCCCGGCTGCGGAGCGGGACGCACGTCGAAGGTCTGCTCCAAACGGAGCGGCCACTCCTGGGATGGCATCTGCGACCTGATGGGCAACGTCAGCGAGTGGGTCATGGACCTCGACACCAAGGGGGGCTCCGGCCTCAAGCGGGTCCACATGGGC
>CAZEHU010000665.1:0-2617 GCA_964511605.1 uncultured Myxococcales bacterium | reverse complement strand
GGTCCACCCCGGACTCGATCCGCAGCTCCTGGGCCGCGGCGGCCCCGGGATTGTCCGTATTCGAGCAGCCGGCGCCGAGGCCTCCGAGGAGGAGCGTGGCCGCGACGAGGCGGGGGACGAGCGCGTGCTTCTTCATGGAGCCACCTTGGGAGATCCGTCAGGCGTCGACCCCCCGAGGGCGCGGAGCGTATCATACAGTGCTGCCTCGGCCCCAACCCTCGGTCTCATCGCTTGCCAACCCCCAGGGCCCTGGGCATGGTGCCCGCCCCGTGCAGCCCGGACCTCCCGATCCCCACGCCCCCGACGCGCCCGCGCCGCCCTCCGCGCTGGCCGAACGAGCGATTCCCACCGAGGTCCAGGAGGAGCTCCGCCTGCTGAGCACCGTCCAGAAGGCCCTCGCCGCTGTCCGCCGGGACGACTGGACACCGGACCACGACGCGCAGCTCACCACCCTCCGCGACAGCCTGCAGGACGAGCGCCTCGACGAGGACGTCGCTTCGATCTTCGAGGAGATGGATCGCTTGAGCGCCCTCCGCGCCCAGCAGCGCAGGAGCGCCACGGGCACGGTGGACCCCACCTCCCCTTACTTCGGCCACATGCTCGTCGACGACGACATGGGCCGCCGCGCCGTGCTCATCGGACCCAGCACCTTCCTCACCGAGAGGGTGCGCATCGTCGACTGGCGCAACGCCCCCATCAGCCGGATCTTCTACCAGTACGCCGAGGGCGACGAGTACGAGGAGGAGATCGCCGGCCGCCTCGTGGAGGGCGAGGTCCTCGTCCGCCGTACCCTCGCTATCGAGGACAGCGAGCTCAGGCGGGTCGCCACCGACGAGAACACCTGGGTTCGCACAGCCGAGGATCGCTGGCGCGACCTCAAGGCCACCGAGGCCCGCCTCGCCGGGGGCGCGGGCGTGGCGATCCGCGCCTCGAGCCTGGGCACCGGCCACGCCCACGCCCGCCGCGACAAGCACCTGCCCGAGATCGCGTCCCTCCTCGACAAGCGACAGTTCGACCTCATCACCCGCCCGGATACGGGCGTCGTCGTCGTCCAGGGCTCGGCGGGCAGCGGCAAGACCACGGTGGGGCTGCACCGCATCGCCTACCTGCACTTCGTCGCCCCGCGCCGCTTCGCCGGCCGGCATATGGCGGTCGTGGTGTTCTCGAAGGCCCTGGCCAACTACATCTCCCAGGTCCTGCCGGCCCTCGGCGTCGACGACGTAGGGGTCCACGTCTTCGAGCGCTGGGCCGCCCTCCAGCGCAAGCGCCACTTCCCCCAGCTCCCCCAACGCCACAGCGACGAGACCCCCGGCCTCGTCACCCGGTTCAAGACCCATGCCTGCCTGCTCCGCCTCGTCGACGAGGTGGGCGCCGAGCGCCGCGGGGCCGATCCCGCCTGGGTCTTCGAAGAGCTCCTGACCGATCGCGGCCTCCTCGAGTCCGCCGTGGAGCGCTGGGCCGCACCTGGCGAGTTCTCCGGGGCCCAGGTGGAGAAGGTCTGGCGCTGGTGCAGCGATCAGCACTACCAGCGCGTGGACGGCGGCGGCCCCAACGAGCACGATAGGCCCTGCCTCGATGCGGAGGACGACGCGATCCTCCTCCGCCTCTACCAGCGCTGCCGCGGCCCGCTGAAGGGCAAGCGCCGCAAGAGCAAGCTCCGCTTCGCCCACCTCATGGTCGACGAGGCCCAGGACCTCAGCCCCCTCGAGCTGGCGGTGCTGATCGGCACCACCGGCCGCGAGCGATCGGTGACCCTGGCGGGCGACGTCGCCCAGCAGATCGCTGTCGATCGCTCGCGCCGCGGCTGGACCGACGTGATGGACGCCCTGGAGCTGAGCCACGTGGACGTCTCTCCGCTCCAGGTCAGCTACCGCTCGACGCGGCAGATCATGGAGGTGGCCAACGACATCCTCGGTCCTCAGGCACCTTCGGACGTGCCCTCCACCACCCGAGAGGGCGCCCCGGTCGCGCACCTGGCGTTCGGCGGGATGGGCGAAGCGGTGGCCTGGCTCAAGGAGGCCCTCACCGATCTCATGGCGCGAGAGCCCACCGCCTACGTGGCCCTCCTGACCGCGGATCTCGGCGCCGCGATCCGCTGGTACCACCACCTCGAGCGGGCCGAGGTGCCCTGGCTCACCCTGGTGGACGACCAGGAGTTCAGCTTCTCGCCGGGCATCGACGTCAGCGACATCCGCTCGTCGAAGGGCCTCGAGTTCGACTACGTCGTCGTCCTCGACGTGAACGCCTCCACCTTCGACAGCGAGTCCCAGGCGCGACGTCTCCTCCACGTCGGCGTCACGCGCGCCGCCCACCAGGTGTGGCTCGTCTCGACCGATCGCCCCTCCCCCCTGGTGCCTCGGGGCCTCGTCGGCCTCCTCGGCCCGGCCGAGGGAGCCTGAGGTGGGCCGCAAGCGGCGACGGGGCGGGGGTCGCGGCAAGGCGGCCCCCGGCAAAGCGGCGACCGGCAAGCACAGCCGAGCCAAGAGCAAGAGGCCGCGCCACGGCGCGATCATCGACCTCCGATCCCCGAGCGGTGGCGCCGGCCCACGCGGCGCCGGGAAAGGGGGCGGGCGTGGTCGCGGCGGCTCCTCGGGCGGCCGGCGCAGCGAGGGCGATG
>CAZEHU010000664.1:0-2621 GCA_964511605.1 uncultured Myxococcales bacterium | reverse complement strand
GGCGCTGTCATGGAACGTGAAGCACTTCACGTTGTAGCCCTCGTCGGCCAGGGTCGAGGCCGCGGAGGCCCCGGCGAGGCCGGTGCCCACGACGATGATGTCGAACTTGCGGCGGTTGATGGGGCCCACCAGCTTCATCTCGGCCATGCGCCTCGACCAGCGCTCGTCGATGGGGCCGGTCGGGCACTTTCCATCCGGGCTCATGCGGCACCCCCGATGACCTTCGTGAGGATAAGGATGGGGAAGACAGCGAAGAGGATTGCGAGCAGCCAGGCGAGGCCGGCGCCACCGCGGATGATGAGCGGCGTGAAGCGGCTGTGGTTCACGCCGAGCGAGCGGGCGGCGCTCTGGATGCCGTGGAACATGTGCCAGCCGATGAGCAGGCTGGCCACCACGTAGAGGCCGGCCTTCCAGCCAACGCTCAGCTCGGTGATGACGAGATCGTAGAGAGTGGACTTGCCCTCCGGCGCGGCGCCCTCGCCTTGGAAGAGGCTCGGATTCAGGCGGAAGTCCAGCACGTGGATGACCAGGAAAGCGAGGACGATGAGGCCGCTGATGGGCATCGTCTTCGAGGCCAGGTAGGCCAGCTTGCCTTCGCTTCGCTTCGAGGACTTCACGGCATAGCCCGAGCCGCGCGCGACCTTGTTGGCCATCACGAGGCGGATCGTCATCAGGATGTGGACGACGAACATCCCGAGCAGGCCCAGCTCCACCACCAGGAAGCCGGGGATGGAGTGCAGCTTGGTGGCATACCCGTTGAGGGACTCGGCGCCCCCGAAGATGTTGAGGTTGCCGAGCCCGTGGATGATCAAGAAGAGCACGAGGGCGAGGCCCGTGAGCCCCACCACGAACTTCTGCCCGATCGTCGATGCGACGAAGGATTTCAGCCAGCCCAAGATCCGCCTCCTCGTCGATGTTCCAGGGGGCGCCGAGGGCGCCCCTGCGATCGCGGCGGCAACCTTTCAGACGAGGGGCTGGATAGCAAGAGGGTTGACCGCCCGCCAGTGGTCCCGGCACACTGGTGGTCACAGGAGGTCCAGCCGTGACCACAAGTGTTGGGATTCGAGAGCTCCGAGACAACATCAGCGCCATCCTGAGGCGCGTGAAGGCCGGCGAGACCCTGGAGCTGACGGACCGAGGGCGGGTCTTCGCGAAGGTGGTCCCGCTCTCGAGTCCACAGGCGCCCACCTTGAGCGATCGGCTTCGCGAGCTCTCGGCTCGTGGCGTAGTCGAGTGGAGTGGGCTCGCCCCCTCCGTGGATGAAGACGCGTGGAGTCGGCTCCCCATGGAGGGCCGCCACGGTGAGGCCGCCGTCCGCTGGGCGCGTGGCCAGGGAGAGGACGCGGAGTCCGCGGGCTGATGGACTTCTTCGATACCAGCGCCTGGCTGAAGCGCTATCAGATCGAGGAGGACTCGAGCCTGATACGGGTCGCGCTCCTCGGCGCAGAGGCGGTCGCGCTCTCGCACCTTGCTTATCCGGAGACTCGCTCAGCGATGGCGAGGCTGGTGCGCGAGCGTAGGTGGACAGCGGCGCGACACGAGCTCGAGGTGGCGCGCCTCGAGCGGCATTGGCGCGAGGCCGTCTGCATCCCGAGCGATCGGCCCCTCGCCACTGCTGCCGGGGCTTTGGCAGAGCGCCACGCTCTCAAAGGCGCCGATGCCGTGCACCTGGCCTCCGCACTCCGCCTGTCGGATCAGCTCGAGGAGCCCACGATGTTCTGGTGCTTCGATCGATCCCTCCGGCGCGCCGCCAGCGAGGCTGGGCTTCCCGTGGCACCTCCAGTGTCGACCAGCGGCACCATGTGAAGCGCCTCCGGGCCGGGACCGCTGCGCCGCTCTCGCGAGCGTGCCTATGCCTCGCCCTCTCGGCCGCCTGCGGCCCCACCCGCCCGCTCCCGGAGGAGAATGTGCAAGCGACGCCCCCGGCCCCACCGGCCCCCGAGCCCGATCCCTGGAGCGCCCGCCGCGAGGCGATGGTCCAACAGCAGCTCGCCGCCCGCGACATCGTCGACCGGCGCGTCCTCGCCGCCATGGGACAGGTGCCACGCCACCTCTTCGTTCCCGAGGAGCGGAGGGAGAGCGCCTACGCCGATCACCCGCTGCCTATCGGCCTCGATCAGACCATCAGCCAGCCCTACATCGTCGCCCTGATGAGCCAGCTCGCCGAGGTCCACGAGGGAGAGCGGGTCCTCGATGTAGGCACCGGCTCCGGCTACCAGGCCGCCGTCTTGGCCGAGCTGGGCGCGAAGGTGTGGGGCATCGAGATCCTCAGCCCCCTGGCCGAGCGGGCCAAACAGGCGCTCCGGCGGGCAGGCTATCCAGACGTCGTCGTCCGCGCGGGCGATGGCTACGCCGGCTGGCCCGAGCACGCCCCCTTCGACGCCATCATCGTCGCCGCAGCCCCGGATCACATCCCCGAGAAGCTTGTCGAGCAGCTCGCCCCCGGGGGCCGCCTGCTCATCCCGGTCGGCCCTCGAGGCGCCCAGGATCTAGTGGTCCTGCGCAAGGACCAGGAGGACAAGGTCACGCGCCACTCCGCGGGCGGCGTGCGCTTCGTCCCTATGACGGGCGAGGCGCTCCAGGGACCCTTGACGGGCGGACTGCGTGCGCCCGCGGGCGCA
>CAZEHU010000663.1:0-2629 GCA_964511605.1 uncultured Myxococcales bacterium | reverse complement strand
TACTTCTGCGATAGCTTCCAGGCCGTGCAGGCCGGCGATCTCGTCCGCGCCGGCAACCACGCGGAGATCTTCACGGCGTTAATGCACCAGACGCCGGCGTCGGTGTGCGCCGACCTGTGCGCGGAGCTCCGCGCTCGGGGTCCTTTTCGCTGGTTGGTGGTGGATCGGATCTGGGACAGAGAGCTCCTCGCTACGATCCGCGAGGCCGCGGGCTCCGAGCACGTGGTGGTCAACCAGTGGGCCTCGCCGGCCGGATGGCCCGAGGTGGATCACCGGATCTCCCCGATCTCACGGGCCGCGACGCTCGCGCTGGTGAGCGGCGAGCCGATCGAGACGATCCCGAACCTCTGGACCCGAGACGGCGGCGGGCGGTGGCGGCCGCCCGAGGTGTCCGAGGCGCTGGAGGTGGCGCGGGAGTTCGCCGAACCCCTGGCCCTCTGCTACGACGCGGCCACCGTCCTCGGCATCGAGTCCAAGGAGGCCAGGGCCCATCGCTACCTGGTCCTCAACATGGGCTGCCCCTACCGTGGCGCGAGCAATACCAGCGGGTTCCTCGATGGCCTGGAGCTGGCTACGGCCTGGGGAGCGGACGGCTGCACCTTCTGCAACGTGGGCTCCTACGAGCGCCAGACCCCGGCGGAGCGCCGCGCCCTGATGGAGCGTCAGCTCGAGGCCATCGCTCCCCACGGCATCTACCGCCGCCTGGTGGTGCAGGACGAGTACGTCTTCCGGGATCTCGACGTGCTGGCCTCGTTGGTCCGGGAGCACGCGCCGGAGGGCGTGGAGGTGATGGTCCGGGCCCGCGTCGCTTATCTCGAGAGCTGCAGGCCTCAGCTCGAGCGTGCGCTCGAGCTCCTCGAGGGCCACGCGACCCTGAGCCCCTACCTCATCGGCTTCGAGAACTTCAGCGATGCCGAGCTCGCTCGCTACAACAAGGGACAGACCGGGGCAGAGGGGGAGGCGGCGGTGCGGCTGCTCGACGAGCTCGCCGACCGCTACCCGGGGCTCCGCATCTCCAAGTCCCAGGGCTTCATCCTCTTTGGACCGTGGACCACCTTGGAGGATCTCGAGATCAACCTGGGCGCCCTCCGGCGGGTCCGCTTCGATCGCCTCCGAGGGCGCATCACCCGCACGAAGCTCAGGCTGAACCCGGACGCCGCGCTGTTGGCGAGGGCTCGCGCCGACGGCTTGATCGAAGCGAGCCACGGCCGCCCGGACGAGGACAATGCGGCGGATGCGGGCTACGAGGCCGAGATCCCTTATCACTTCCAGGATCCACGGACCGAGCGGGTCTGGGAGCTGCTCAACGGCCCTCATGCCGTCAGCGGCGGCTCCGAGATCGGCCGCCTCGCACGTGCCCTCGAGCGGGTGCGGCGGGAGAGCGGCGGGGCCGCGGCGGCGTGAGCGCCGCGCCGGACCGCCTGGCTCGCGAGATCGACGCGAGATCGACGCCCATCCACTCGAAGCCCCCATGCGCAACAGACCCCTAGCGGGCCTCGAGCCCCCTTTCGATCACGAGCTCGCCGCCCTGCGCGCGGGCTACCGTGAGCTGGTCAAGAGGGAGTTCGCCGACCTCGAGGGCCTCGCGGTCCTCGGCGACGAGGGCCTGCACGTGGAGCTCGCGGCAGGCGGCTACGCGCTCGACCGGGAGAGCGCCGACATCCGGATCGGCCGCGGCGACAGCCTCACGGCCTTCATCGGGCGTACGCCTCGGCCGGTCGAGCGAGCCCTCGAGCTCGAGCACATCGAGCGCCACCGCAAGGGGAGCGCCCGCGATCGGGCCGTGCGCGGCCTCGGAGCCCTGCTCGGCTACCCGCCGTGCTGCATCGAGGCGCACGCCGCGTCCGCGGATCAGAGCGAGAGCGGGAGCTTCGGCCGGCTGCTCGCGCCGGGGCCGCGGTCGGGCCTGCCCCGGACCAACAACCTCTTCGTCCTCAGCCACCAGCTCATCAGCCACTTCCCGTGCACCCTGAAGTGTCCTCGCTCCGCCCAGGCGGGCGAGGCGGCGTTGGATCTCCTCGCGAAGGAGGCGCCGGAGCGAGCGAGCGCGCTGGTGCGCCTCCTCGAGGCGCCCATCACGGTCTGGGATCGATTCCGGCTGCTCATCGAGCATCCCGACGCGGGGATCGTAGCCGCGGACGCCCTCACCGATCAGCCCCGCCTCTGGGAGCATCCCGGCTTCCAAGCGTTCCGAGCCGCCCTGCCGGCGCGCCCCGAAGGGGGCATTCGTCTGACCTTCGACACCGCCGGCGGTAGCCTGAGTGGATGAGCGAGCTTCCATGAGAGCCCGAGGCACCACCGTCCTGGTCACCGATGCCGATCAGCCGATCGGCAGGGCCACCGCGCTCTGGCTAGGGGAGGCGGGCTATTGGGTGCTCGCCTGCGGGCGCGACGAGGCGGCGATGGACGACCTGCCGCGGGAGACGATGCCCGGCGGCATCATCGAGGTCACCGCCCTCTCGTCGGGCGATCCGGAGAGCTGCGATCGTGCTCTGTCGCGACAACCGTATGCCATTACGAGTAATGAATATTTACGAATCCGGGGCCCTGGTACGATTGATTCAGGGCGAAGAGATCGGTACCCAGGTCGAAAGCGGAGACTGACATGATCGACGATATTAAATCTGAC
>CAZEHU010000662.1:0-2630 GCA_964511605.1 uncultured Myxococcales bacterium | reverse complement strand
ACCTTGGGCGATCGCGACTGGAATACGATCTTCGGGAGCGCCCGGCGTGGTGGCCTCGTCGCCGCCCTCGGCTCCCTGGCGGAGGTCATCGCGGCCGTGCTGGGGCTCTCGCTGACGGTGGTCGCTATCGTCGTCCAGCTCGCGTCCCAGCGCTACTCGGCGCGGCTGGTGGATCTCTTCATCCGGGGGCGCGCGAATATCGTCGCGATCGCCTTCATGGTGGTCACCGCGATCTACGTGCTGCTGCTCCCGGTGGTGGGGCTCGGCTCGAACCCTCCGTACATCGCGATCGCGACCGGGCTCGTCCTCTCGGTGACGAGCCTCGGCATCCTCCTGCCTTACTTCGGGCACGTGCTCGAGTTCCTCGAGCCGGACAACATCGTCATCGAGATGGGACACGACGCCGAGCGGGGGCTCGAGCGGCTCCTGGCCTCCGGCATGGATCCCAAGCGCGTGGCGGCAGCGCGCCTCGAGCTGAGCGCCGACGTGGAGCGCATCGCCGACACCGCGCTGATGGCGATCAACCAGTCCGATCGCGGTATCGCGGTGCGCTGCTTGAACACGCTCGAGGGCCTCGTGGTCTTCTACCAGCAGCGCAAGGGGCGCCTGCCCGACTCCTGGTTCGAGCTGCCCCCGGACTTCTTCTCCTCGCTGCCGCCGGAGGTGGAGGCCGAGATCACCCGAGGGCGGACGTGGCTCGAGGTGAAGGTGCTGCTCGAGGTGGACGTGATCGAGCGCCGCTCCCTCGGGCTGATGGGGGAGCTCATCGGCAACATCGGAAAGCTCGCATTCACCGCGGGCGTGGAGGCCCACAAGCGCGACGACCTGGACGCGGTGCGGGCGGTGGTGCGGTTCTTCAATACATTCATGCGACACGCGCTGAACGCGAAGATCACGCGGGCGGCCTATGGGCTCCTCAACCACTACCGCCAGTTGGCGGAGGCGCTGATGGAGGTGCGACCCGAGGAGGTCGTCCGCATCGCGGAGTACATGTCCTACTACGGCCGGACCGGCCGCGACATGGGCCTGCCCTTCGTGGCGGTCACGGCCGCCCACGATCTCCGCCTGCTCGCCCAGCTCGCCCAGGAGCGCCATCCGGAGCTCGTCGACCCCCTGGTGGACGCGCTGATGGACGCGCGCCTCATCCCCCCCGGCGAGCGGACGGGGGTCGCCTTCGAGGGGGTGCGCAAGGCCCAGGCGATGCTGGGGACCTTCGTGCTCCGGCACGAGCTGCACCACCTCACGCACCGCATCCGCTCCGAGCTACGAGGCGACGATCGTGAGGGCCTCCTCCGAATCCGCGACGCTCTGCTCGACGTTCGGGACGCCAGCTACTGGGAGATCACCGATCGCGGACATAACCTCGAGTACGTGGACGAGGCGTCCAAGGAGCTGCTGACCGCGTTCTTCGAGCCGCTGGTGCGCTGAGGGGCTCCCAGGTTCGTCCTCTTCGGCGAGGCCATCTACAGCTCGTGGCCGTCCACGCTCACCCCGCGCCAGGGCACCAGCGGCTGGCTGCGCCCGGGGAGCTGCACCGCGCCGAGGGGAGCGGAGGTGAACTCGCGCCCGAGCAGCATCGAGGTGGCGGTCCCTACGACGATCTCGCCGGAGGCGGCGACCGCGGAGACCAGGCAGCGGGCGTCGGTCGGGGCGGCGCCGAGGACGATGAGGCGAGGCGCGCCCTTGGGGGTCTCACCGTGGGCGACGATGCCCCTGCTGGTCTCGACCGCCACGGCGACGCCGGCGCCGCCGGAGAGGCTGCGCACGATGCCCGCCGCGGTGCGCACAGCGGAGGCGGCGGAGGCGGTGGCATCTTGCTGTTCGAAGGCAGCCAGCAGGCCGTCGTCGCCCTGCTGCACGATGATCCCGCCCCCCTGACTCACCATCAGGCGGAACCCGGTGATCACGGCCTCGGCGCGCTTGACGGCCTGGCGCGGGTCCAGCTCCTCCAAGCCGGTGAGGCGCAGGGAGAGGCAGGTGATGGGGCGCTCCTCGGCGGGGGAGCGGAGGGCCGCGCGCCGCTCGGCGGGCGACGCCACCGCGGGCGCGGGAGGCGGAACGGTCGGGGCGCTGTGCAGCCCGCGGGGCACGACGGTCGGTGTGCCGCGAGGCGCCGAGGTCGGGAGCAGCTCATCCTCGCTCTCGCCCAGGACCGGGATGGAGCGTGACGTGGGCTCCACGCGGCGCTTCGCGGGCCGGGTGGTCGGCCCCGCAGGCGTGGTGGGGAGGTCGAGCATGGACTCGAGGATCGCGGGGTCGAGCGCGGCGATGCCCGCGCTCGTGGCCTCCTCGCGCGAGTCCGACGAAGCGAGCGCCTGGAGCGCCGCGAGGGTGCCGCTGTTGTCCTCCTCGTCGAGCTCGAAGCGTACGTCGATATCGCCGAAGCCGACGACGTCCCCATCGCAGATGACGTGTCGCTCGACCCTGCGGCCGTCGACCGTCGTGCCGTTGGCGCTCTCGCGGTCGTGCAGGACCCAGCCCATCCTGGACGGCACCACCACGGCGTGGCGCCGGGAGACGCTGTGGTGAGAGAGGATGACATCGCAGCCGGGGTCGCGCCCGACGACGAAGCCGTGCCCGTCGAAGGTGAACGCACAGGTGCGCCCTTTCAGCTCGAAGCGGACCTGCAG
>CAZEHU010000661.1:0-2637 GCA_964511605.1 uncultured Myxococcales bacterium | reverse complement strand
GTGATGACCGTCCACCACCCGGGGTACTACCAGAAGGGCGACAAGCCCCCCCCCGATACCGACCGCCCCACCCCCATCCCCTTCCTCTCGCTCACCGGCAGCTTCCAGGTCGCCGTCGAGGGGCCGAGCACAGCCGACGTGGACGCCGCGCTCCAGCTCCTGAAGCTCGGCCTCGCCGAGCTCGGCCTCGGCGCCAAGACCTCGAGCGGCTACGGGCGCATGGTGCTGGAGTACCGCTCGGCCTCCGAGCAGGCGGCACACGCGGCCGCGAAGAAGCAAGAGGAGGCCCGGGACCACGCCGACACGCTCGATCACCAGCGCTCCAAGATGGCGCGCCGGGCCAGCGCTGTGCAGATGGGCACTGCTGCGGGCGTGTTCAGGGAGCTCCTGGAAGAGCTCGACGAGAGCCTCCACGGCGACTGGGCACGGCTCGTCCTGGGGCGCCTCAAGCCCGGCAGGCTCCGCAAGAAGAAGGACAAGGCCTGGGTGAAGAAGCTCCTGGCCCTGTCCGGGGAGACCCTCGACCCATGAGCGATGCCTCCACCCTCCAGCTCGTCGTCCCAGGCCTCGAGCCTGACGATCCGCGGCCCGACGCGACCCCCGCCCCGGCGATCCCCATGGTCGTCGTCGAGCTCCTCCTCCGCGCCCGGCAGCAGGTCTCCCTCCCTCGCTACAGCGGCGCCACCATCCGCGGCTCCATCGGCTCCTCCCTCCGCGACCTCGCCTGCCGCACAGGCCGCACCTCCTGCGAAGGCTGCCCGGAGAGCACCCGCTGCTCCTACGGCGTCGTCTGGGAGGCGGCCGCGGCCGCCCCCACCCCGAAGCGCTTCGGCGAGCCCCCCCGCCCCTACGGCGTAGACCCCGTCGCGTACGGCGCCCGCCGTACCTTCGACAAGGGCGACCCCCTCCGCCTCCGCGTCAAGCTCTTCGGCGACGCCCGCGACCACGTGCCCTACGTGGTGCTCGCCACGAGGATGGCCGCCCGCCGCGGCATCGGCCGGGGGCGGAGCACCCTCGAGCTGGTCTCCGCGGACTGCCTCTCCCCCACCCTAGAGCCCACCCCGGTCTACGGTGGGGGTGAGCTCCTCCCCACCACCGCCCTCCCCACCTGGCACTTGACGCCCCCACCCCCGGACCAGGTCACCGGCGGCCGCCTCCGCCTCCGCCTCGAGACCCTCCTCCAGCTCACCCACAAAGGCAGAGCGGCGAGCAGCGTGCACCCGGAGCTCCTCACGGCCCCCCTCGCCGATCGCTTCGACCTCATGGCCCGCGCCCACTCGGGCGCGGACCAGGGCCTCGACTTCCGCGCCCTCCGCGAGGCCTCGAGCAAGGTCCGCCTCGTCCACGCGGACCTCGTGCCCGAGCGCTTCGAGCGCTTCGCCCAGCGCAAAGGCAAGCGCGTGCCTATGCAGGGGCTCCTCGGTGAGGTGGTCTTCGACGAGGTCCCCCCAGAGGTCCACGCCCTCTGGTCCCTCGCCCGACACCTCCACGTCGGCAAGCAGGCCACGTTCGGCTTCGGCCGGGTCGCGGTCGAGGCGATCACCCCGTGAGAGCACCCGCCCTCGCGGCGCTCCGCGAGCTCCTCGACCAAGGCCGGCTCGACGCCGCGCGCCAGGCCGTCCACGCCCTCGCCGCGGAGAGCGCTTCGGGTGCCGGCCCGACGAGCCCTGCGGACCTCCGCCACGCCGGCCTCGCCGCCAGCGAGCTCGGCGCGCTGGGGCCCGCCCGGACCCTCCTCGCCGCCGCCACCGAGCGCGACCCCGGCGACCAGGAAGCCTGGACCGAGCTCGCCCTCATCCACGCCGACCTGGAGGACCCGCGCGAGGAGCTCCGCTGCCAGCGCAAGCTCGCGGACCTGGGGGTCCCAGACGCCGCCCAGCGCATCGAGGAGCTCCGCGCCGAGCTGGGCCTCGCCTCCACCTCCACGGAACCGACCGGCCGGCTGCCCACCCCGCCACCTCCTCCCAACGGGGGCGAAGCCGAACCCACCGACCCCCTCCTCGCCCCCTCGGACGCCGACGTCGTCCGCTTCCTCCACCGCTTCGCCGGCCGCGAGGATACCCACGCTCGACAGTGGTTCGAGCCAGGCCGCGGCGGCGGCTACTCCCCGGTGCCAGGCCCCCTCACACCCGACCTCGCGCGCTCCCACCTGGCGGGCTCCGTGACCCTCGGCGTCTACCCGATCCGCCTCGACGGCACCGTGACCTTCGTAGCCCTCGACCTGGACGTGAGGCGCCGCGCCCTCGAGCGGGCCACCGGCGACGGACAGGCCCTCCGCGCCCTCCGAGCCGCCGTCCACCAGTGGGCCCTGCGCGTGCTCGCGACCGTACGCGGACTCGGCCTCGGCGGCGTCCTCGAGGACAGCGGCTACAAAGGCAGACACGTCTGGATCTTCCTCCGAGAGCCCCTCCCAGGCGACCTCGCCCACCGCCTGGGCCGCCACCTGCTCCGGGCCCTCACCCCACCCGACGCCTCCCTCGGCCTCGAGGTCTTCCCGAAGCAGGGCCGCGTGACCCCCGGCGGCCTCGGCAACCTGATCAAGCTCCCCCTCGGCGTCCACAGGCGGAGCGGGCGTCGAGCCCTGCTGCCCGCCGAGAGCGGCGACCCCGCGAGCGACCCGTGGGCCCTCCTCCGCCC
>CAZEHU010000660.1:0-2637 GCA_964511605.1 uncultured Myxococcales bacterium | reverse complement strand
CCCCCGGCAGCGCCGCCCGCCTCGAGCTCGTCGACGGCCACTACGTCACGAGCCGCGCCGCCCGCCCCGACAAGCGGCGCATGTCCAAGCACCTCAGCAGCTTCGACGGCTACCTCCTCGCGTACTGGGCCACCTGGTGCGTGCCTTGCACCTCCGCCGAGGAGCTCGCACACCTCCGCCACCTCCAGCGAGAGCTCCGCCGCCAGGGGGCCGAGCTGGTCTCGGTGGCCATCGACGAGCTCGACGAGGTCCTCGGCGATCGCCGCGCAGGGACCTGGATCTACCCCCTCTGGCAGTCCGACGATGCCCACCTCGCGATGCTGCCCCGTCGCTTCATCGATCGGGTCGGGGTGAACCTGCCCCTCTTCCTCCTCGTCTCCCGCTCCGGCGAGGTCCAGTACTACTGGAACGCCAAGCTCGACGACGAGGTGGTGCGCGACATCGTCACGGCGATGGGGCTGGTCGGCCGGCTCTGATCGAGCCGGGACACCGGCTCCACCCTCAGCTCCAGTCGTAGAAGCCCTGGCCGCTCTTTCGTCCCAGGCGCCCCTCCGCCACGAGGCGTCGCAGCAGAGCTGGAGGCCGGAAGGCTTCGCTCTCGAGCTCCTCGTGGAGGTACTCCGCGATCCTGAGCCGGGTATCGAGGCCGACGAGGTCGGTGAGCCGGAGGGGCCCCATCGGGTGGCGGTAGCCGAGCTCCATCGCCCGATCGATGTCCTCCGCGCTCGCTACGCCGGACTCGAGCATGCGGATCGCCTCGAGGCCGAGGACCAGGCCCAGGCGGCTCGTCGCGAAGCCCGGGCTGTCGTCCACCACGATCATCTCTCGCCCGGTACGCTGGCCGAGGGCGCGCGTACGCTCCAGCGTCGCCTCCGAGGTGCCCGGAGGCCGAACGATCTCGAGGAGGCGCAGGATGTGCGGAGGGTTGAAGAAGTGGGTCCCGATGACCCGCTCCGGTCGGCTGGTGGCCTGGGCGATCCTCGCCACCGACAGGCTCGAGGTGTTGGTGCCGAGCACCACGTCCGCCTCGGGTCCCGCGAGAGCATCGAGCTCGGCGAAGAGGCGCTGCTTGAGCCCCAGGTCCTCGGGCACCGCCTCGATCACGTAGGCCGCACCTGGCACCTCGGCCTGGAGGCTGGTGCTCGTCCGCAGCCCCGACAGGGCCCGCTCCCGGGTCTCCTCGTCGACCTTCCCCCGCGCGACCCCCTCGTCGAGGTTCCGGCGCACGGCGCCGAGCGCGTGCTCCAGAACCCGCGCGTCGAGGTCGACCAGCACGGTCTCGTAGCCGGCCATCGCACCGATCTGCGCGATGCCGTGGCCCATCACTCCGGCACCGATCACCACCAGGCGATCGCCCATCAGGTCCCCTCCTCCTCGCCCCCGGTGGCCGCCGGTGCGGAGGGGTCTGGCGCCTCGGCCGTCTGAGTGGCACGCGATCGGCGCCTCGCCTCCCGGGCCTCCAGGAAGCGGTCCATGCGCTCCCGCTTCTCGTCGGAGTCGTAGAGCGCGTGCTGGCCGAGGGCCTCGAGCCACGAGGAGGCCGCTCGACTCGCCTCCGCGCCCTGATCGATGGCGACCTTCGCCAGGCGGACCGCCAGGCGGCCCTGCCCGGAGATCGCTCGCGCGAGGGTCGTCGCCTCCTCGAGCACCGCCTCGTCGGAGACCACACGATTCACCAGGCCGATGGCAAGGGCCTCCTCCGCGTCGAGGATCGCGCCGGTGAAGATCAGCTCCTTGGCTCTAGCGACGCCCACGAGCCTGGGCAGCCGGAACGTGCCGCCCGCCGCAGGCAGGATGCCGAGCCCCACCTCGGGCTGTCCGAGGCGGGCCGAGCGCCCCGCGACCCGGAGGTCGCAGGCCAACGCCAGCTCACAGCCCCCGCCGAGCGCATAGCCGCGGATCGCCGCGATGGTCGGGTGGGGCAGGGCGGCGATCGCGTCGGTGAGCCGAGCGTTGTAGCGAGCGAGCGCCACGCTGCCCTCCCTCGTCCTCAGGCCTGCGATGTCGGCGCCGCTCACGAAGGCCTTGCCCCCCGCCCCGGTGAAGATCACCACCCGTACGCTCTCGTCGACCCCCAGGGCCTCCACGGCCGAACGCAGCTCGAGGTTCATCTCCAGGTTCAGGGCGTTCCGTGTCTGAGGCCGATCGAAGGTGATGAGGGTGATGCCCGGCTCGAGACGCTCGACCCGGATGTGCTCGTAGGGGCTCGGCATCAGGGCACCATCACCACCTTGCCGAAGACCTCCCGGGCCTCGAGGGCGCGGTGGGCGTCGCCGATGGCCTCCAGCGGTAGGATGCGGTCGATCACCGGCTCGAAGAGGCCCTGGCGATAGAGCGCGAGGAGCCGGTGGTAGTCCCCCTTCGAGCCCATGGTGGAGCCGAGGATCGACTGGCTCTTGAAGAAGAGGTGGCGCAGGTTCACCCGCGCGTCGATGCCCGTGGTCGCGCCACAGGTCACCAGACGACCGCCCCAGGCCAGGCAGCGCAAGGAGCGCTCGAAGACCTTGCCGCCCACGTGCTCGAAGATCACGTCGACGCCTCGCCTCGAGGTGAGCTCCTTGACCCTGCCGACGAGATCCTCCTGGCGGTAGTCGATGGCGTGATGCGCGCCGAGGGCCAGCGCACGCTCGCACTTGT
>CAZEHU010000659.1:0-2643 GCA_964511605.1 uncultured Myxococcales bacterium | reverse complement strand
GCACAACCTGGCCGACGTGGATCTCGACCTCCCCAAGCGACGCCTGGTGGTCTTCACGGGCGTCAGTGGCTCGGGCAAGTCCTCCCTGGCCTTCGACACCCTCTTCGCCGAGGGCCAGCGCCGCTACGTGGAGTCGCTGAGCTCCTACGCCCGCCAATTCCTCGGGCAGATGGACAAGCCTCGCTACAGGAGCATCCGCGGGCTGACCCCCACCATCGCGATCGAGCAGAAGACCGCGGTCTCCAACCCGCGATCCACGGTCGGGACGGTCACCGAGGTCCACGACTACCTGCGGGTGCTCTTCGCGCGGGTGGGCGAGCAGCGCTGCTACCGCTGCGGCCGCGCCGTGGGCTCCCAGTCCGCCGAGCAGGTCGCCGACAGCGTGCTCTGTTGGCCGGAGCGCACCCGCTTGTCCTTGCTCGCGCCCCTGGCGCGGCAGCGCAAGGGCGCCTTCGTCGAGGTGCTCGACGATGCTCGACGCGCCGGCTTCGTCCGGGTCCGCATCGACGGCGAGGTCCGCGATCTCGGCGAGGTAGGGGCGCTCGATCCCAAGCGCGCCCACGACCTGGATCTGGTGATCGATCGCCTCGCGGTCGGCGGCGACATCCGCACGCGCCTCGTCGACTCCCTGGAGGTCGCGTTCCGCCACGGCGAGGGCCAGGCCTCGGTGATCCGAGCGGATACGGGAGAGGAGGTCCGGGCCAGCGAGCACAACCACTGCGCCCCCTGCGACCTCAGCTTCCCGGATCTGAGCCCGCAGCTCTTCTCCTTCAACTCCCCCTCCGGCATGTGCACCGCCTGCCAGGGACTCGGCTCCCTCGAGAATGCGGCGGGTGGGCGCTCAGAGCGCTGTCCGACCTGCCACGGCTCGCGCCTGCGCCCAGAGGCCCGGAACGTGGTGGTGGACGAGCGTACCCTCGAAGAGCTCCTGCTGATGCCGGTGAGCTCGAGCCAAGCGGCGATCGCGTCCCTCGCGCTCGAGGGCACCCGCGCCAAGATCGCCAGGGAGGTGATCCGCGAGATCCGCCACAGGCTCCGCTTCCTCGACGAGGTGGGCCTCGGCTACTTGGATCTCTCCCGCACCGCCGACAGCTTGAGCGGCGGAGAGGCCCAGCGGATCCGCCTGGCCAGCCAGATCGGCACCGAGCTGACGGGGGTGACCTACGTCCTCGATGAGCCCTCGATCGGCCTGCACTCCCGGGACAGCGAGCGCCTCCTGAGGACCCTCGAGAGGCTCCGGGATCTCGGCAATACGGTGGTGGTCGTCGAGCACGATCGGGAGATCATGGCGGCCGCCGATCACATCGTGGACTTCGGCCCGGGCGCCGGACGCCACGGGGGCCGGATCGTAGCCACGGGCACGCCGAGCCACATCGTGGACCATCCCGCCTCCCTGACCGGAGCGTACCTGTCCGGACGTCGCGAGATCGGGGTGCCGCGGCGACGACGCACTCCCTCCGGGCGGCTGCTGATCCGTGGGGCGGTGGCCAACAACCTGCAGGCCCTGGACGTGACCATCCCCCTCGGGGTGATCACCGCGGTCACCGGCGTCAGCGGCGCCGGCAAGTCGTCGCTCGTCGGCGGCATCCTGAAGCCGGTGCTGCAGCGGGAGCTGCACGGCGCGACCGTGACCCCCGGGCCCCACGACACGATCGAGGGGCTCGGGGAGCTCGACAAGGTCATCGTGATCGATCAGCGGCCCATCGGCCGCTCGCCGCGCTCGAACCCCGCCACCTACTCGAAGGTCTGGGACGACATCCGCTCGGTCTTCGCCACCACGAAGGAGGCCCGCGCCTTCGGCTACACCCCGAGCCGCTTCAGCTTCAACGTGAAGGGCGGGCGCTGCGAGAGCTGCGGGGGGGCCGGGCAGTCCCGCGTGGAGATGCACTTCCTGCCCGACGTCTTCGTGACGTGCGAGGTCTGCGAGGGCCAGCGCTTCAACGAACAGACCCTGCGCGTGCACTACAAGGGCCTGACGATCGCCGAGGTGCTGGAGCTCACCGCGGACGATGCCCTCGAGTTCTTCCAGAACCACAAGCGCATCCGCCGCATCCTCTCCACCCTGCACGACGTAGGGCTCGGCTATCTCCACCTCGGCCAGCCCTCCACCACCCTGTCCGGAGGCGAGGCCCAGCGGGTGAAGCTGGCCCGCGAGCTGGCGCGGGTCGCGACGGGCCGCACGCTCTACCTCCTCGATGAGCCCACCACGGGGCTCCACTTCGCCGACGTGGAGCACCTCCTCGCCGTCCTCCACCGCCTCGTCGAGGCGGGCAACTCCGTGCTGGTCGTCGAGCACGACCTCGACCTGGTGAAGGTGGCCGATCACGTCATCGACCTGGGGCCCGATGGCGGCGATGGCGGTGGACTGCTGGTGGCCGAGGGCACACCGGAGGAGGTCGCGCGGGTCGATGCGAGCCATACGGGCCGCCGCCTGGCGCCCCTCCTCGCGCGCGCGCGTGTTCATGCGTCACCGGGAGAAGGCCGAGTGGGACGTTGACACCCCGTGGGCCCGCGGGGGATCGTGCGTCTGAATCCCTGACCCTCAGGGGGAGCTGGGTTGACGGAGCGCCTCGGCAAGTACGAGCTCCTCGAGCGCATCGCCGTCGGTGGCATGGCGGAGGTCTTCCTGGCACGCCAGGAGGG
>CAZEHU010000658.1:0-2653 GCA_964511605.1 uncultured Myxococcales bacterium | reverse complement strand
CCCCGGCGCGTCTGGATCACCGGCGCCAGCGAGGGCATCGGGCGTGCGATCGCCTCCGCCTTCGCGGCGGACGGCGCCGCCCTCGCCCTCTGCGCGCGCCGCGGAGGGCCCCTCCGCGAGGTCGCCACCGCTCTCGACGCGGAGGGCGCGGCCGGGGTGCACGTGTCCGTCTGTGACATCGGGCTCAAGGCGCACCTGGAGCGCTTCATCGAGGAGGCGCGCGCGGCCCTCGGGGGCTGCGACGTTCTGATCCACAACGCCGGCGGCGGGGGCCCCGGGGCCCTCTTCGAGCTCGACGATGAGACCTTCGAGAGCGACTGGCGCTACGCTTTCGAGGTCAACCTCATGGCGCCGGCGCGCCTGGCGCGAGCCCTGCGCGCCGACCTCATAGAGGCGAAGGGCGTCATCGTCCACGTCTCGAGCGCGTGGAGCCGTCAGCCCATGGCGATCACCCCGCCGAGCTATGGCACCACGAAGGCCGGGCTCAACCACCTCACCCTCAGCCTGGCCCGGGACCTCGGGCCCGCCGGGGTCCGCGTCGTGGGGGTGGCGCCGGGGCCCATCTGGACCGAGACCTGGGAGCGCGATCTGAAGCGTCAGGCGGACCGATCCGGCCGTGACGTCGAAGCGCTGCGACGTGAGATCGAAGCGGAGGCCGGCGAGGACTGCTTCCTCGGCCGGCCGGGACGTGTCGAAGAGCTGGCGCGTACCGTGCGCTGGGTCGCCTCTCCGGAGGCCAGCTACCTGACCGGCACCACCGTGCACGTGGACGGCGGCTACCTCGACGCCGTCCCGTGATTCGGTCGATGGAGGGGGGGGCGATTCAGGAGGCCGTCCCCCGCGAGCTCCTCGCAGAGCTCGGCGCCCTGTTTGGCCGTGAGCCCGTGCCGGGCGAAGAGCTGCTCGAGCGCCTCGGCGGTGGCGCCGCCCTCCGCTGCTCCCAGGAGGTCGGCGAGGGGCTCGGGGATCTCTCCGAGGCGGGGGCCTCCGGGTCCCGGCTCGACGAGCAGCCAGAGGCGCGCTGGCCCCACGCGCGGAAGCGGCACGCCGCCCAGGCGTGCCTCCGCATCGAGAACGGCCGAGAGCACCGCCTCGCCCGAGCCGAGCCGGGATCGGACGAAGCCCAGGAGCTCCACGCTCCCGGCCAGGGCGTGGACCAGCACAGCAGCATCGGACAGGGACCAGACCGCATCGGGGGCGACCGAGCGCGGGGGAGCGCGGCGGCTGTTGGCCACGGCCCCTTCGAGCGCCGCGAGGGCGCGGAGCCGGATGTGGGGACGCCCCCGGGAGGGCCATCCCGCCCAGGCCATGCGTCCCAGCCAGGCGGCGTAAGCGAGGGCGAGGGAGCCCCGATCGACGACCACGTCGCGGAACTCGACGGAGGCAAAGAAGCCCTCGAGGGCCTCGAGGGGGGCGGACGCGAGCGCCACCGCCGAGCTGGCCGGCAGCTCCTCGAAGAGCGCGCCGAGTGTACGATGTTGGCGCCCGGCGTCGGCTCGGAAGGCCCGTGGGTCGCTGGTCCGCAGCCAGCCGAGCTCCTCGGGCTCGACGCCTAGCGTCGCGGCTGCCTCGTCGAGGGGCGTGTCCGCGAACACCGGCCCGGCCAGCGAAGGATCGTACAGCAGGCGCACCACGAGGTGCTGCAGGCTGCGTGCGCTCATGGGGCCACGGCGCTGGTGCCGAGGGTCGCGGCCATCCTCTCGAAGGGCACGAGGACGTCGTCCGGCCCGTTGCGCTCACACTCGAAGATCACCGCCTTGAGGTTCGGGGCGTGGGCGACGAGGTGCTCGAAGATCGTCCACGTCTCGGGGAGGATCGCGGGGCTGTGATCGTCGTCGACCCAGGCGTAGCCTTCGTGATCTCGGACGTGCCCGCCGGCCATGTGCAGCTCTACGACCCGATCGAGGGGGAGGCTGTCCATAGCGGCGAGGGCCTCGTGCCCGCGCAGCCGCTGGAAGATCGCCAGGTGGGCGCAGTCGATGACGAGGCCGGTATCCGCCTCCTCGGCCACCTGGGCGAAGAGCTCGAGGATGTGGAGGGGACCTACGTAGACGAGGCCCGGGGGGTTCTCCGGGAGGATCTCGTAGCCGGTGCCCTCCCGGAGGGCGCGGATCTCTCCGGCCTGTGCGCTCGCCGCCTCCGCGCTGAGGATCGGCGGCAGCAGGAGCATGTGGCCGCGCTCGCGACGGCCGAGATGCCAGAGGCCCGCGTCGCCGCAGAGCCACGCGGGCTCGAGGAGCGCGGCGAGCTGGCGGACCTCGAGGAGCCAGGCGGGATCGAGGTCCTCGGGCTCGTCGAGGTTGATGTCGAGGAAGTGATAGGTCGTAGGGAGGCCGCGGGCCGCCCAGGCCTGCGCGTCCCGATCGAGGCCCTTGGCCACCTCGACGCCCACCTCGAGGAAGCCCACGAGGTCGGGTCGCGCGTCGTGGAAGGCCAGGACATCGAGGGCGCCGTCCTCCTGGGCGGCGCCGTACTCCGTAGAGACGCCGAGGCCGAGCCAGGGCAGGTCGCGGACACGCTCGAAGAAGGGACGGGCGCTCGGCGAGCCGGGGAACGAGGGCCTCGGGGCAGGGGAGGAGGGCACGGCCGTGCGCTACACCGCCCGGGGATCGATGTCGAGGGTCCAGGGTCCCGGGCGGTCGGGGGACTCGAG
>CAZEHU010000657.1:0-2657 GCA_964511605.1 uncultured Myxococcales bacterium | reverse complement strand
TATCCCCGACGAATGCGAGACCGTTCCCGACGGGACGCCGGCTCCCGAGCCGATCGCGCCGGCTGAGCCTGAGCCTCCGCCCCCCCTCGCCGCCCCGGCCGAGGCGGAGCTGGAGCTCGACCTCGAGCCCCTCGAGCTCGACATGGGCGATGCAGATGCAGCCTGGGCCCTTGCCAGCGGAGAGGTGGAGGTACCGGCACCCGGCGGCGCCCGCGCTCGAGCGCCGATCAGCGATGACTTCGCATTCGATCATACCGCCGAGGTGCGGCTGGACGACGTGCCCTCGCGTCCGCTCTCTCGCCCAGGGACGGCGCCCCGTGAGTTCGCCGATCTCCGCGGCAGCCTGGTGGGCCAGGGCCTGATCGATGCGGCCGAGCGATCCAGCGATCAGGACCACTACACCTTCCTCCACGTGGCAGCCGATGCGCCCCTGAGCGCCGTACGCTCGGCGACGGCGCGCGCGGAGCGGCGCTATGCCCTCGAGAACTACGAGGGCACCTTCCTGCCCGGAGCGGCCGGCGCGGCTCTCCGCATCCTGCAGAAGCGGGTGATCGACGCTTATGGGGCCCTCAACGAGCTGCGGGCCCGGGAGGCCCACGATCAGGACTGGCGGATCGAGGGAGCCCTCAGCTCGGCCGACCTCGAGTCCTTGTACTACGCGGAGGGCGTCTTCAAGGCCGCGCAGATCCGCATGGCCAAAGGCGAGAACGGGGAGGCTGCTGAGCTCCTCCGGGAGGCGATCGAGCGCAATCCACGGGAGCCGGAGTACCTCTCCTACCTGGCGTGGGCGCTGTATGGGTCCACCCTGTCGGGCGCTCGCTTGCCCCGTGGCAGCGAGGATCCGGATGCGCTCCTCGACGCCGCGCTCGAGCTCGAGGGGCGCCTCGAGAGCGCGTGGCTGTTCCGTGCCCGCATGGCGGATCACGCCGGCGACGCCTCGAGCGCGATGGCCGCCTACCTCTCGGTGCTCAACGCGAACCCGGACAACGAGGAGGCGCGGGAGGCGATCAGCACCTATCGTGCCGCGGGCGTCGAGCCGGAGCGCGTCAGCCGCTCCTCCCTGGCGGATCGGCTGGCGAGGATGCTCCGGGGTCGCTGAGCGCGGCGCCTCGGCGCACGCCACCGAGGAGAGCCCGGACGAGATCGAGCGGGGGCCCCGGGTCTGAGCGCCCCCAGCGCACCGTGACCACGACCGTGATCGTGCCCTGCCCGTGGGTCGCGAAGAGCGCATAGGAGCGGCGGCGCTCGCCGAGGGGCCGCCCGTAGACCCCCACCGTCAGCGGGTCGAAGCCCGTGGCCTGCCGGAGGACAGTACGGAGGGACTCCTCGCAGCGCTCGCCTGCGTGGCTGGGCCCGAGCTCCGTGAGCTCCACAGCCCGACGCACGTAGTGGAGGCGATCGTGGGAGACCAGGCGGCTCTGGCGCACGGTGATCCGATGGCGGCGATTCGGCGGACGCGCGGTGGCCACGTCGCCGTCCACGACCAGCTCCCAGCGGGGCGGCAGGTCGAGGAGGAGATCGAGGCCCTCGACCGCGGTGGGCTGCCACTCCCGGGGCGCCTCGAAGGACTGCATCGGGGCCGCAAGGGGGCAGCCGAAGAGGGACTCCGGTGGGGGGGGAGCCGCCGCGGAGCTGGCCCCGAGTGAGCCGAGGAGCAGGACCAGACCCGCGCTGATCATCGTGGCTCGGGGGAGGTGAGGCGGGTCTCGGCGGCGTCGAGGATCATCGCTGCGATGTCCGTGCCGTCGAAGTGTCGGATCTCGTGGATGCACGTGGGGCTGGTGACGTTCACCTCGGTGAGCAGGCCCCCGATGACGTCGATGCCCACGAAGACCTGGCCGGCCTCCCGGAGGGGCGGTCCGATCGCCTCGCAGATCCTCCGGTCGTGCTCGTCGAGGGGCGCAGCGACGACCCGCGCGCCGGCGTGGATGTTGCCGCGGTGGTCGACACCCTGGGGCACGCGGAGGCAGGCGCCGACAGGCTCACCCTCGACGAGGATCACGCGCTTGTCGCCGGCCTTCGCAGCCTCGAGGTAGCGCTGGGCCATCACCTTGCGCTGCCCGGAGTCCGTGGACATCTCGCAGATGACGCCGATGTTGGGATCGTCGGCATGAGCGATGAAGACGCCCTCGCCGCCGTTGCCGTCGAGGGGCTTGATCACGGCTACGCCGAGCTCTTCGACGAAAGCGCGGAGCTCCGCGATCGACTGGCTGATCAGGGTCTCGGGGCAGAGCTCGGGGAAGCCGAGCGCCCACGCCTTCTCATTGAACGCGAGGAGTCCCCGGGGATCGTTGAGGACCAGGCAGTCCTCGGCGGCCAGATCGAGGAGCCACGCGTTGGTGACGTAGCCCATGTGGAAGGGTGGGTCCTTGCGCATCCAGACCACATCCACGTCCCCGAGAGCGACCTCGTGGCGCGGCCCGAGCTCCGCGTGGGCTCCCTGGATCGGCGCGACGGTAGCGCGCTGGGCCTGCACGCGCGTGCCCCCCCGCCAGGTCAGCGTGTCGACGAGGGCGTAGAGCACCTCGTCGCCGCGGCGCTGGGCCTCGGCCATCAGCGCGAAGGTCGAGTCCTTGTGGACCAGCACGTGCTCGAGGGGGTCCATGACAAAGAGGTGGCGGCGGCCGCTCACGGCATCAGGGTCCCGCGCCGGGATC
>CAZEHU010000656.1:0-2658 GCA_964511605.1 uncultured Myxococcales bacterium | reverse complement strand
ACCACGTCGGCCTCGAGGGGCCCCCAGTCCCGCGGCTGGCCCGTATCGAAGATCGCAGACTCGAGGCGCCCCTCGACCGCCCCATCGAACGCAAAAGCGTAAGGCACGGGGCCGAAGGCGTGGGCCACGAAGGTGCCGTTGCCGTCCAGGTAGGTCTGATTCACGGTGACAGCGCTCACCTGGGTGATCTCGCCGACGATGCTGAACGTCCCTGCGTCGACGGCGACCACCGCGCCGTCCGACCACTGGCTCGCCCAGCCGTGGTGCAGCTCCCCGAGGGAGGACTCGGAGCCGTCGTCCGAGAGGGACAGCGCGAAGGCGTCCGGGGGGTCCAGGTCGTACAGGGCGTCGATCGAGCCCGCGCAGGCGCCCGAAGAGTTGCCGTTGACGTTGGCGTGGAACATCCAGGACAGGGCGCCGTCCTGGGTATTCCGGTGCATCCAGAAGTGGCTCTCGAGGCAGGCGGGGGTGGGGTAGACCGGGCTGCCCCCAGCGCCGTCATAGTCGTAGTAGTCGACGGCGGTCTGGGCCGCGCGGTTCGCGAAGAGCTCGTAGCGCCCTGTCGGATCGGTGAAGGTGAGCTGCACGACCCGAAGCGCGCCCGGCTGGGTGTCGTGCAAGGCGTGGCCGGTGGCGAGGGTGAACGCCGTCTCCGAGGTGAGCGCCCCGGAGGTGCCGGCCCCCGGACCGCCGGACCAGTCGGTCTGCCGGATCTCGGTGGCCCAGGCGCCCGGGGCGGCGAGCAGCAGGGCAGCGAAGACGAGGCCCGCGCCGATGGCGCGAGCACGAGCGCCGGCGCGCTGGCCAGCGTTCGCGGACGAGAGGGGCGAGGTGGAGGCTCGGTGCAGCACAAGGCGGAGCCTACCTCAATCGCCTCCAGGGTCCCCCGCGAAAAGGACCCCTGAGGTGGGTCCGGCGGGGGGCTTGAAGGGAGGGGCCTCAGGAATACATCGCCTCGATGGTCTCGGCGTACTTGTCGCCCACGACGCTTCGCTTGATCTTCATCGTCGGCGTCAGCTCGCCGCCGTCGATGGAGAACTCGCTCGAGAGGATCGTGATCTTCTTGATGGTCTGGACCCGGGCGAGACCCTTGTTCACCTCGTCGACCTGCTGGAAGACGTACTGGTGGAAGGTCTCGCAGGTGGCCGCGCTGGCGATGTCGGTGGCAGGGCTGCCGGCGGCCTTCGCTTCCGCGGAGACCTTCTCGGGATCGAGGGTGACCAGCGCGCTCAGGAACTTGCGGCGGTCCCCGATCACCACCATCTGCGCGATGGCGCCGATGGAGCCCATCATGCCCTCGATGACCGCGGGGGCGATGTTCTCGCCGCCGGCGGTGATGATGAGGTCCTTCTTGCGGCCGGTGATCTCCAAGAAGCCCTGCTCGTCGACGGTGCCAAGGTCCCCGGAGTGCAGCCAGCCCTCCTCGTCGAGAGCCGCGGCGGTAGCCTCCTCGTTCTTCAGGTAGCCCTTGAAGATGTGGCGGCCACGCATGCAGACCTCCCCATCCTCCGCGATCTTCAGCTCGCCGCCGGGCAGGCAGAAGCCGGCGGAGCCGGTGCGGTAGCGGCCGGGCAGGGAGATGGTGGCCGGACCGGTGCACTCGCTCATGCCATAGACCTCGAAGATCGGGATGCCGAGGCTCAAGAAGAACTCCAGGGTGTCCTTCGAGATCGGCGCCGCCGAGGTCACGCAGAAGCGGGCCCGGTCCAGGCCCAGCTTGTCGCGGACCTTCGAGAAGACCAGCTTGTTGGCGAGGCCGTAGAGGAAGGGCTTGGGCTGCCCCTTCTGCTCGGCGTAGCCGCCCGCGAGGCCTTTGGCGCGGGCCCAGGCCGCGATCTTCTTCTTGAGCGGCGGGTTCTTGGCCCCCGCGGCGACCATCTTGGCCTGGATCTTCTCCCAGACCCGCGGCACAGCGAGGAAGAGGGTCGGGCGCACCTCGCGGAGGTTATCGCCCAGCTTGTCGATGCTCTCCGCGAAGCTCGTGGTGCCGCCGAGGCGCATGGGCCCGTGCAGGGAGACCATCTGCTCGGCCACGTGGCTGAGCGGCAGGTAGCTGATGATCTGCTCGCCGTGGCCGGCGCCGACGGCCTTCATCACTGTATCGGCGGTCCACGTCAGGTTGTCGTGGCTGATCATCACGGCCTTGGGCGGGCCGGTGGTGCCGGAGGTGTAGATCAGCGTGCAGACGTCGTCGGGCTTCTGTCCGGCGATGCGAGCGTCGAGGTCCTCCTCGCTGACGTTCTCGGAGAGCGCCAGGAACTCCTCCCAGGAGTAGACGTCCTCGGCCTCGTCGGAGCCCTCGATCATCACGATGGCCTCGAGCTTCGGGAGCTCGGCCCGGACCGCCTTGAACTTGGCGAGCTGGGCCGCGTTCTCGACCACCGTCACCCGGGCGTCGGAGTGATCGGTGATGTACTTGCACTGCTCGGGGCTGTTGGTGGTGTAGATGCCCGCCGGCATGCCACCCGCGAGGATGGTGCCCACATCGGCGATGAACCACTCAGGGCAGTTGTAGCCGATGATGCTGACGCCCTCTCCCGGCTCGAGGCCGAGGTGCATCAGGGCGCGGGCCACGGTGCGAGCCTGGTCGCGGTAGCCGGTCCAGGTGGCGGCGCCCCACTGGCCGGAGCGCTGCGCCCTCATCGCGGGGGTGGGGCC
>CAZEHU010000655.1:0-2662 GCA_964511605.1 uncultured Myxococcales bacterium | reverse complement strand
CCATCGCCAGCGCCGGGGCCCGAGCCCCCTTCCTCGCGCTCGGGCCCGGTGCTACCCACACCCGCCCCCCGACCCACCCGGGGGAGCCGTCATGCCGCTCGCCGCCCTGCCCTACCAGGCCATCCCCCCCCTCGAGCTCGGGCCGCTGAAGTTCTACCCCTTCGGCTTCCTGGTGGGCATCGCCATCATCTTCGGCACCGTGATGGCCTCGAAGCGCGCGACCAAGGTCGGCCTCGACGAGAAGGTGGTGGCGGAGCTGGCGCTCTGGGCGATCATCCCGGGCATGATCGGCGCGCATCTGTACAGCGCCATCTTCTACTTCCCCGAGAAGATCGCCGACGACTGGCTGTACCTCTTCAAGATCTGGGACGGCATCAGCTCCTTCGGTGGCTTCATCGGCGGCACCCTCGGGGTCATCGGCTACCTCAAGAGGTCGAAGATCCCGGTCTGGCCCTACGCCGACACCGTCATCTGGGGCTTCGCGTTCGCGTGGATCTTCGGGCGGACGGGCTGCACGGTGGCCTTCGATCATCCCGGGCTCGTCACGGACTTCGCGATGGGGATGCCCTATCCCTGGGAGCTCGATGGGGAGCCCCCCGGCACCATCCGCCACAACCTCGGCTTCTACGAGATGCTCTACACCCTCTTCATCTGCGGGGTGTTCTGGCTCAACCGCAAGCGGGCGCTGCCCGCCGGATGGTTCTGCGCGGTGGCGCTGCTGCTCTACACGCCGGTGCGATTCAGCCTCGACTTCCTCAGGGCGGCCGACAAGCACTACCTCGGCTTGACCGCCGGGCAGTATGCGGCCATCGGCTTCTTCGTGCTGGCCCTCTGGTTCTTCCTGAATCGGGTGAAGAAGGGCGAGCTGGTCACGCCGATCGACGCGGGGCCCGCCCCGGCCTGGGTTCCCGGGGGGCCCCCCCCCCCCGGACGACCGACCGCGGACTGCTCTCAGGCGCCCCGAAAGCGTCCCGGATCGAAAGCGGCCCCGAAGGGCTCGGGCAGGATGCCCTCGAGCACGCTCGCGGCGGCCAGGTCCCCGACCCCGAGGGAGGTGGTCATGCCGTGCCCGCCGAGGCCGGCGACCCAGTGCAGCCCCTCGAGGTCCGGATCGGGCCCGATCACGAAGCGACCGTCGGGCGTAAGCACACGCAGACCACACCAGGCCCTGGCGGGTCGCAGCTCGCGAAGCGCCGGGACGTGAGCGCTGAAGACCTCGGCGAGGCGCTCGCGCACGGTGGGATCGGTGGGGGGATCCTCCGGCGGCCAGGGCGTCTCATCGCAGCAACAGAGGAGGAGGCCTGCGCCCTCCGGCCGGAAGTAGTAGCCGCAGCTCGCGTCCCAGACGAAGGGCCCCCCCGGATCCACCTCGAGCCCGCCGGTAGCGCTCACGAAGAGGTGACGGCGAACCGGGTCGAAGGGGATCGGCGCGGCCCCGGCGTGCGCGCCGAGGGGGGCCACACGGAAGCCGGCGGCGTTGAGCACCACGCCCGAGGAGACCCGGCCTGCGCTGGTGGAGACCCCGCGGACGCGGCCTCCCTGCACGTCCACGCCCAGGACCTCCACCTGCCGGACGATCGTGGCGCCGGCCTCCCTCGCCTCGTCGAGGAGGGCGAGCAGGAGGGCGTGGATATCGACGATGCCACAGCCGCTACAGCGTAGCGCCCAAGGGGAGCTGACCCCCGTGAGGAGGGGATGCTCGCGCACCAGCTCCGAGGTGGCCGAGAGCTCGACGTCCCCTGCCAGATCGGGCACCTCGCGCGCGGACGCCTCGAGCGCCCGGAGGTCCTCGAGGGAGCCGAGCAGGAGGCCGCCCGTGGGCCGATAGAGCTCGAGACCGCGGCGCTCCCCGAGGGCCCTCATCGCGGCCACCGAGCGGGTGGCGAGGTCGGCGAGCACGGGCTCCTCGATCACCCGACGGGCCATGGCGGCGTTCCGCCCGGAGCCGTGCAAGCCGAAGATCGACTCCTGCTCCAGGACCAGCACCCGGCCTGCGCCGGCGCGGGCGAGCGCGCGTGCGGCGGAGGCCCCGGCGAAGCCGGCGCCGATGACCAGGACGTCGCAGCTCGTGGGCAGAGGGGCCATGGAGTGGGCGTCTTAGCATGGTACAAGGCGATCGTGGCCTCCTCCCTCCCCGCCCCTGTTCGCCCGGTCCCCCTCCTCGCCCTTGCCGCGGCACTCCTCGTCTCCGCGCCCGCATCTCCGGCCGGCTCGTCGCCCCCATCGGCGGCCGACGAGCGGAGCCGCCTTGGCGCCGGGGAGGTGCTCGTCAGCCGAGAGGACATCAAGGGCAGCGACTTCCCGAAGATCAGGGCACGGGCCGTCGTCGACGCCCCGCCCGCCAGGATCTGGGAGATCGTCGATCGATGCGGGGACTACGCCAAGACGATGGTGCGGACCAGGTCCTCGCGGGAGCTGAGCCGGAAGGGCTCGAAGGTCCGTTGCGAGGTCGTCGTCGACCTGCCGGCGCCGGTCAAGGACCTCCGCGGCATCACGGAAGCCATCCACACCGAGAGGCCCCCGGGGCACTTCGAGCGCGCGTGGAGGCACATCGAGGGCGATTACACTCGCAATACCGGGCGCTGGCTGCTCACCCCCTTCGATGCGGATGGCACCCGAACCCTGGTGCTCTACGAGGTGCACGCCGAGCCCACCATCAAGG
>CAZEHU010000654.1:1842-2665 GCA_964511605.1 uncultured Myxococcales bacterium | reverse complement strand
TCGCAGGGGGAGCTCGCCGATCCAGAGAAGCTCTACTGGGGCGTGGACGTGGCCCTGGACACGGCCGCTCCTTCGATCACCCTGGCCACGGCCGACCTCGGCGTCGCCCCCGCCGGTCCGGCCGATCTCCTGGTCCGTGCCCGGATCCACGACCGCAAGTCCCCGGTGATGCCCTACGACTGGCAGAGCCTCGAGGTCATCTTCTCCTGGGTCGACGCCAGCCCGGTGAGCCTCCCCCTCGAGTGGTACGGAGGCTACCTGCATCGAGCGATCCTCGAGGACGCCGGCCCCATCGGCGGCACCATCACCTGGCAGGTCTGCGCCACCGACGCCTCGGGCAACCAGGCCTGCACCGAGGAGGCCGAGGTGGTCGTGCCCGAGCCGGCGCCGGAGCCGGAGTCGGAGCCCGATGTCTCTGAGCCAGAGCCTTCGGGCGAGCCGGACGTCACCGAGCCGGAGTCCGCCGCCGAGCCGGACATCTCCGAGCCGGAGCCTTCAGCGGAGCCGGACATCACCGAGCCCGCTGCCGACGCGCCGCAGCCCGAGCCCGACCTCGTCGATCCCGCTCCGCAGCCGGACCCCGCGGAGCCGGAAGCCGAGCCCGAAGACACGGCCACGCCGGAGCCCGCCGAGCCGGAGGGGACACCAGCGCCGAGCGAGCCGGACTCCCTGCCGGAACCGGAGCCTGAGCCTCTGCCCGACGACCGGATCATCGACGACGGGTTCCTGGGTCGCAGGCCCCAGCAGCCGGAGGGCGCTGAGCTCGAGAGCCCCCCGAAGAAGGAGCGGTCGGGGTGCGCAGGAGGCGACGGTCTCCCAGCCC
>CAZEHU010000654.1:0-1832 GCA_964511605.1 uncultured Myxococcales bacterium | reverse complement strand
ACTCTGGCTCCTCACCCTCCTGGCGCTCGCCCTCACCCGCCGACGCCGCCCCAGCCTCCGCCGAGCCACCCTCCGCTCGCATCCGACTCGCGCGAGACGCGAGCTACGACCGGGCGGGTCGGATCGTCGGTAGCTCGCGTGAGGCGCGAGTTGTGGGGCATCCGACGGCGAGGAGCTCACACCCTCACCGATTCCATCGAAGCAGCCATTGCTGTTCGGGTTCCACGGAGGCGATCGCGCAAGCCGGAAGCGCTCTGTGCGGTGGTCGCGGTGGCCCTGCGCATCACCAGACGGCCTCCGCATAGTGCTCCAGAATCCGGCGATCACGCGTGACCAGGGGTGCGGTGTGGAGCGTGGCCGTGGCGACGATGAGGAGGTCGAAGGGATCTCGGGTCCACTCGAGGCTCTCCGCAATCTTGCCGACGTCGTCGAGGTCGTCGTGGCTGAGCTGGACGCCACGCCAATCGGCGAGCCATGAGAGGATCTCGGGACCCGTCCGGCGGGTCCGGCCGATCCGGCGGAGGAACTCGATCTCGAGCCGCACGATCGGGGAGACGAAGAGGGCCGAGCGCTCGAGGACATCGCGGGCCTTGGGACCGATCGTCGCGGGATCGTCGCGCGCGAGCTCGAGAGCGACGTGGGTGTCCAGGAAGGCCTTCACGGCGCGGAGGCGTCGTCATCCGGGGCCCATGCGTTCTCCCAGGTCGTGGCGACGAGGTCGTCGAACGTGCCTTCGTAGGCGCCCTCGAGCGCGGGTCCCTGTCCGATGCGGAACCCTCGCCGCGGCTCCCTCAGCACGAGCCAGACCGTCCGGCCCCGGCGCTGGATGGCACGAGGCTCGCCGGTCTCCAAGACCTCGTCGAGCACGTTGTAGATGTCCTTCCGCAGGGCGCTGGGGGTCAGGGCGTCCTTCATGTTGGCCTCCCATCGGCGGGACGATGCCGAGTCGTACGCCACCGGATCCTAGGCGTACGCCACCTCCCCTGGCAAGAGGGAGGCCGGGGAGACCTACAGCGGCTCGGGCTCGAGCGCCGTGATGGTAACGGCGTCCTCGGTGCAGGTGACCTCCCAGGCCTCGGCGGGCCAGAGGGCGGCGATGCGCTCGCACTGGGCGAGGAGGCTCGCGTCGCCGACCGTCAGGGAGGGGAGGGCGGGGGTCGCGGCCGGGCTGTTGTAGGCCGGGACACCCGCGAGGAGGAATTGGGGGCTCTCGAAGAGGGCTCCGGCGACGTTGCGCAGGCCCTGCTCGAGGTCGGAGGTGTCGAGGTCGGCGGCGAGGGCGGCGAGCTCGAGGCCGGCGAGGGCCTCGAGGAGGGCGGCCTCCCCGTCGGCGAACCAGGGCTCCTGGACGAAGCGATCCTTGAGGGCCAGGACGGCGTCCTCGACGGTGGCGCCCTCGGCGGACTGGGCGGCCTCTACGAGATCGTCGATCCAATCGCTCTTGGAGCTGATCTGGCCGTCGCCGTACCGATCCTCCCAGGCGAGGAGGCCCTGGAGGTCGGTGCCGCGGAAGCCGGGCTCGGCGTCCTTGGTGAAGGCGCCGATCGCGGCGTGCAGGGATTGGTCGGAGCCGTTGGGGAATTTCGCGGGCTGGCTGGTGTCGAGGGCGTGGGCCGGAGCCTTCATCAGCGTGCGCGCCGTGTGCCGAGCGAGGAGGTCGCCCTCCGAGTTGCCCTGCTCGTCGACCACCTCGGCGGCCGGCGACCAGGGATCGAAGGTGGGCCACATATAGTAGCCGCTCTCACCGCCACAGCCGGCCTCCGGCGGGCTCTGGGTATAGCGAGGATCCAGCAGGATGAAGCCCAGGAGCGCCCGCAGGGACCAGCCGGTCT
>CAZEHU010000653.1:0-2666 GCA_964511605.1 uncultured Myxococcales bacterium | reverse complement strand
GATCGACCATCTTCTCCGCCGCTTTGCGATGCAGCCAGAGGGTCCGCATCATGTCCTTGGCGGCCGGCGTGGTGGTGATGCGGGCGAAGTGGCGCGTCTCGACAGCCAGAGCGGCGTCGAGGGTCTTGACCATCGCGCCCTCATGGATCGCTCGCAGGGCCAGCTCGGGGGAGGGGATCGCCCCGGCGGTCTTCTGGAAGAGCATCGCCTGGGCGCCCACGAAGAGGTTCCGGGCGTCGGAGGTGCCCGGCCGCACCCCGGGCCAGCGGAAGCCCTTGGAGTCCCAGGGTTGCTTGGCCTTGGGGTTGTCGGCGATCCAGGCCGCGGCCTGCTCGAGCACCGCCTCGCGGGTCGGGGCGAGGGCATCGACCATGCCGATCTTCAGCGCCCTCTGGGCCCGGACCATCCGTCCCTGCAGGATGCTCTCGATGGCGGGCTTCAGGCCGATCAAGCGAGGCAGGCGCTGGGTTCCCCCGGCGCCGGGGATGACGCCGATCGAGACCTCGGGCAAGCCCACTTTCACCCTCGGATCGTCGAGGGCGATGCGGTGGTGGCAGCTCAGGGCCAGCTCGTATCCGCCCCCGAGGGCAGAGCCCGTCAGCGCACAGACGACCGGGACGCCCGAGGTCTCGAGCCTGCGGAACAGCCCGTTCAGGTGGCCGCTCAGCTCGACCACCTGGGCCGGCTCGTCGAGACCGAAGACCATCTCGATATCGGCGCCGACGCAGAAGTCCTTGTGGCCGCTGGCCACGATGATGCCCTTCAGGCCCTCCGCGGCGAGGGCCGCGTCGAGGCCCTCGCTCAGCCCCCGGCCGAAGCGGGCGTCGATCTTGTTGACCTTGCCGGGCATCGCGAGGGTGAGGGTGGCGATGCCGGTCTCGCTGTCGAGCTCGGCACGGAGGACGTCGGATCGGTGGATCGTGGTGGTGCTCATGGTGCTGCCTCCCTAGACCCGCTCGATGATGGTGGCGATGCCCATGCCGCCCCCGATGCAGAGGGTGGCGAGGGCGACCGACTGATCGCGACGCTCGAGGGCGTCGAGCGCGGTCCCGAGCAGGATCGCGCCTGTGGCGCCGAGGGGATGGCCGAGGGCGATGGCGCCGCCGTCCACGTTGACCTTATCCCGGTCGACGCCCAGCTCCTTCATCCAGGCGAGGGGGACGGCGGCGAAGGCCTCGTTGACCTCGAAGAGATCGACGTCGCCGAGCTCCATGCCGGCCTTCTCGAGGGCCAGGCGGGTGGCGGGGATCGGTCCGTCGAGCATGATCATCGGCTCCGAGCCCACCACCGCGAAGCTGCGGACGCGCGCGCGGGGCGTGAGGCCGAGGGCCGCGCCCTTGTCGCGCGAGCCCACCAGCATCGTGGTGGCGCCATCGACGATGCCCGAGGAGTTGCCGGCGTGGTGGACGTGCTCGATGCGCTCCACCTGCGGGTAGACCATGCGGGTCAGGTGGTCGAGGCCGAACATGCGGCCCATGGCCTCGAAGCTCGGGCGCAGCTTCGCTAGGCTCTCGAGGGTGGTGCCGGGACGGGGATGCTCGTCCCGCTCGCAGATCGTGAGGCCGCCGTCGTCGACGACGGGGACGACGCTGCGATCGAAGTGGCCACCCTCGAGGGCCGCCGCCGCGTTGGCCTGGGTCTGGACCGCGAAGCGATCGACGTCCTCACGGCCGAGGCCGTGGAGGGTCGCGAGCAGATCGGCGGAGATGCCCTGGGGCACGGTGCCCACCTTCTGCTCGAAGGCCACATCGAAGAGCGCCCCGCCATCGGAGCCCATCTCCACGCGGCTCATCGACTCGACGCCGCCCGCGACCACCAGGTCCGAGAAGCCGGAGGCCACCAGGGCCGCCGCGTGGTTCACCGCCTCGAGGCCGGAGCCGCAGAAGCGGGTCAGGGTCACCGCGGGCACGCTCTGATCCCAGCCGGCCTCCAGGACCGCCGTCCGCGCGACGCAGGCGCCCTGCTCGCCGATCTGCGTGACGCAGCCCAGCACCACGTCGTCCACCTCGGCGGTCTCCAGCTCGCCGCGCTCGGCGAGGGCCTTCAGGCAGGTGCCGACCAGCTCCACGGGCCGCACTCCATGCAGGGCCCCGCTCGCTTTGCCTCGTCCGCGCGGGGTGCGCACGTGGTCGAAGATGAACGCCTCGCCCATGGAATCCTCCTCCGGGCGATCCTCGCGCCCGCCGCATCCGACCGCCCGCGCCCTTCGGCGGGCGGAATCCCCGTCAGACGCGCTGGGCGTCGCTCGAGGGGGGCGCATCCTGCGCTGGCGGGTCCCCCTCGTCAATGAACGGCCGTTCAGTGCCCGGGCCGGCCCCTTGGGCTCCCGGGGAGAGCGCGCTCAGATCCGGGTGAAGTCGTCCTTGAGCATCGGCTGCAGGACCCGCTCGAGGGCCATCGTGTGGCTGCAGGTCTTGTGGGTGCCGAAGAACTCGCAGTCGCAGCCGAAGCCCTCGGAGGCGTAGGTCACGAGGTGATCGCGGTGGCTGCCGTGGAACGCCATCTCGAAGCTCTTCAGGCTGAAGCGGCTCGGATCCTCGGCGTAGCTGCGGGCCTTGGCGATCTTGTTGTACATCGAGGTTTCCAAGGGAGGGCTCCTGGGCTCGAAGGGGGGGGAGGGCGGCAGTGGGCGGACTGCGCGAGGGGCCGCCGGTCGAGAGCCCAGA
>CAZEHU010000652.1:0-2666 GCA_964511605.1 uncultured Myxococcales bacterium | reverse complement strand
GACACCTGAGAGGCAGCCCAGGGTGGGGTCGCACGTCTCCTGTCCGTTGCAGGCGTTGCCGTCCGAGCAGCTCACCGGCGTACCGCTGAGGCAGCCCTGGACCGGATCGCAGGTCTCGTTGCCGTTGCACGGGTTGCCGTCGTTGCAGCCGCCGCCCCCTGCGCAGGGATCCGTCGCGGGCTCCGTGCTGTCGTCGCCCGGCTCCACGCCGTCTCCTCCGACCTCACCGGGTCCGGCGAGGTCGGCCGAGGCCCCCTCGCTCACATCGGCCTCCCCGCTGGAGGTCGCGGCCCCCCCATCGAGGTCGCCCACGCCCGGGTCGTCGCTGCTCGCCGCCTGGCTGGAAGAGGCCCCGCCCTCGCAGGCTCCCGCGCCTCCAAGGAGGGGGACGAGCAGCACGTAGAGCGCCAGGAGCGGGAGTCGGCGTACGATCACGGGTATACCTCCTGGCGCATGATGCCCCGGAACCCAGGCTCGCGTCATCGGTGCTCCGCCCAGCGTCCCGGCGGGCCTGGTCGCAGGCCTCGCGGCGGTGGTCACCGCCAGCCTCGCTGCCCGCCGATCGCGACGGGCACGATGGATGGTGGTTTGACGCCGCCACCCGGGATCCTCACACTCCCCCCGATGCTCCGGACATCCTCCAGCACCCGGCGGGGAGCCGCCGTGGTCGCAGCGGTGGCCCTCGTTACGGCCACGGCGACCGCGTGGGGACCGGGCCTCGTGCTCTGCCAGACCGAGGATGGCAGGTCCGCGGTCGAGCTGGCCCACGGCGGCGGCGAGCGCCACCAGGCCGACGTCCACGGCCACGAGCACCAGGACCACGGCCACGAGCACCACGGCCCGGGGCACGACAGGCTCGGCCATGGTCACGAGCACGACGACCACGCTCACGAGCACCATCACCATGCCAGCGAGGTGGCGGCCCACGACCTCGACGAGGCCGCTCCCTCCTTGGGCCACGGCCACGGCTGCCTCGACCTCGACCTCGAGCTCGGCGCTATGCGCGACGGCGTCCGTCGCGGCGTGGAGCTTCCGGCGCCGGCCCAGGCCCTCGTCGGCCTGCTCGCCCGCCCGGTGGAGCAGCTCCGCGGCGCCGGTGCCCCGGTGGCTGGGAGCCTCGACGCCCGTCCGCCCCCGCCCGGATATCACCAGCGCACCGTGGTGATGCTGATCTAGGACACCTCGAAGGTTGTCGGCTGTTGGGCTGGATCGACCCTCTCGAGGATGAATATGATCGGAACGAGTGGGGTGCGCCGCGAGCGCGCCTGCTCCGCGCGGAGTGCGTGGAGCTTGTGGACAGGACTGGGTCTGGTGGTCTCGCTGGCCGGGACCTCGGGCCTCGCTGGGTGCCAGCGCTGGCATCGCAAGCCGGTGGACCTCGGCGCCGCGCTCGACGCGTGGCAGTCGACAGATCCGGCCGCGGGGCCCGCGCGGGAGAGGCTCCGCGCCGCGGCCGAAGAGCGCGGTGTCGCTTTCGATCCCGCCGACGGCCTGGCCGTCGACGAGGGTGTGCTGGTGGCCACCGTGCTCAACCCCGAGCTGGGCGCACAGCGAGCCGACGCCCTCGCCGAGGGGGCCGCCCTCGACAGCGTCGCCCCCTGGTCGAACCCCAAGCTCGGCGCCGATGTGCGCCAGGTCCTTGGGAGCGTGCCGGTGCTCTGGCGTGCCGAGGGGGCGCTGAGCTTCGAGCTCTCGCTCTCGGGCCGCCGGGCGGCGCTCCAGGGGCAGGCCAGCGCCAAGGCCGAAGCGGCCGCGGCGGCGGTGGAGGCCGCGGCCTGGGCCCTCGAGGCCGAGGTGCGCGCTGCCTGGGTCCACTGGTCGCGGGCCACGGCGGAGGCCGCCGTCCACGGCCGCTACCTCGAGGCCCTGGCCCCGGTGCTGCGCGCCGGGCGCGCGCTCGCGGAGGCGGGCGAGCTCGACCCCACCCGCCTCGATGTCCTCGAGCTCGACCACCTCGAGGCCGAGGGCGAGCGTGCCGACGCCCTCGCCGGGGCCGTCCTCGCCCGCGTCGACCTGATGGCCCTCCTCGGGCTCCGGCCCGATGCCCCGCTGGAGCTCCTCCCCTCCGTCGAGGCTCTGCCCTCCGGCGAGGCTCTGCCCTCCGGCGAGGGGGCGAGCGCCGGCCCCCACCCCGTCCCCGCCCTCGACGAGGCCCACCCCGAGCTGGTCCTGGCTCTCGCTCGCTACGAGGTGGCGGAGCAGGGCCTGCGCGTCGAGGTGGCCAGGCAGTACCCCGACCTCGCGATCGGCCCCACCCTGGAGCTGGACGGAGCCAGCTCGGCGCTCGGCCTCGGCCTCGGGCTGCCGCTCTCCCTCTTCGACCGGAATACCCGAGGCATCGCGCGGGCCCGCGCCGCCCGTGAGGCGGAGAGGGTCAGGGTCGACAGGACCCTCGAGTCCCTGGTCTCGTCGGCCCATCGCGCTCGGGCGGAGGTGGGGCTCCACGCCGCCCGCCAGGCGCGCCTGGCCGCTCGACTGCTGCCCGCGGTGGACGCCCAGCTCGGGCGCCTACGCACCCTCGCCGATGCCGGCGAGGTGGACCCCCTGCTGGTCCAGCACGTGCTCGGCCGCGCACGAAGCTTGCGCCTCGACGAGCTCCATGCCCGGGCCGCCACGGCCCGCGCCCGGGTCGCGCTGCGGCGCGCCCTGGGCCCCCTCTCCATACC
>CAZEHU010000651.1:0-2680 GCA_964511605.1 uncultured Myxococcales bacterium | reverse complement strand
CGGAGGTCGTCGCCGAGATCGGGATCGAGGTGGCCGGCCAGGATCGACTCGAAGACGCGGCTCTCGTCCTCCTCGGCGAGGAGCGCCGCGCGATCGAACTGCTCCATGTAGGCCGCGTACTCGTCCGCGCCGATCGCCACGCTCTTGGGGATGCGGATCTGCAGCCCCTCGAAGCGCTCGAGGAGCTGGTGCTGGACGATGACCGAGCCGACGAAGGCCACCCCTCGGCCCTTCCCTCCGAGCGAGCCGGACCCCAGACGCACGAAGCGATTCTCCGGTCCGCTCTGCCAGGGGGCGAACTCCGTGATGATGCCCTCCTGCTCGTGGCGCCGCCCCACCTCGAGCACGTCCAGGAGGTACTGGCGGAGCGCCTCGGCGTCCCCGAACTCCTCCATGGAGATGCCCCGCAGGACCCGGGCGAGGCCGAAGAGGGCGCGGGCGTTGAGCCAGCGGGAGAAGTCGTGTCGGAGCGCGTGGAAGACGAGGGACTCCGCGGGCACCGTAGGCAGGACCCGCTCCATCTCGTACAGGGAGCGAGCGCCCCCCACGATCGCCCGATCCGGGAGGCGGAACAGGAAGTCCCCGAACCCCAGGGACTCCTGGAGGAAGCCTCGGACCTTCTCCGTGAAGCCACCCTCCAGCTTGCCGACGAAGGTCGCCTCGAGGGCCTCCACCTGCTCGGCGACGTCCTCCTCGGCGGACTGGAAGAGGATCGCGAGCTGGGGGTGGCGCTCCCGCAGCTTCCGAGCCAGGCGGAGGCCCGCATGCGCATCCTCCTGGCCCCCTCGTGGCAGCCGGATGTCGGTGATGAGGGCGAGCAGGTGCTCCTCGAAGCGCTCGCAGAAGCGGAGCGCCTCCTCGTAGGTGGTCGCGAGCAGGATCTTCGGGCGCGCCCTGGCGAGCATGTTCCGGTGCATCTCGTTGCGCCCCTCCGCGAAGAGCGAGAGCGCCTGGCTCATCAGCTCCGGATAGAGCACCGCGAGGAAGGTGGAGTAAGCGCGCGGCCGATCCTCGACCACCACGATGACCTGCACCCCGCCGGCCTCGGTATCGTGGCGGACGTTCTTGCGATCCTCGACCAGCTTGATCGCCGCCACGAGCGTCCGGGCATCCCCGGTCCAGAGCACCGTGCCATCGATCGACGGCGGCGCCCAGCCGCCGGGGAAGACCCCGAGATCGGACTCGTCGAAGATGATGAGGACGATCGGCAGGCGTGGATAGCGGACCCGGACCCGCGCCGCGAACGTGCCGGTGTCCATATCCTCGAGGCGCGCCACGGTGAGCACCAGGTCCACCTGCCGCACCTCGAGGAGCTCCATCGCCTCCGCGGCCGAGGTGGCGTGCACGAAGCGCGGGGTCCAGGACAGGCGCAGGTCGGAGTACTCCCCGTAGAGGCGGTCCATCAGGGAGCCGTCCTCCTCGAGCACCCACGCATCGTAGGGCGGCGAGACCAGCAGGATGTCCTGCACGCGCCACGGCACCAGCTCCTGGAAGCGGCGGCTCCAGGGGAGGGTGGGGCGCGGGAGCTCGGGGATCATCACCGACGCTCCGCCCGCCCCGCCCGGCCCGTCGTAGCTACAGGACCCCCTGGTCCAGCATCGCGTTGGCCACCTTCATGAAGCCCGCCACGTTCGCGCCGCGAACGTAGTCCACACGGCCCCCGGCGGTGCCGTGCTCGACGCAGGCCTCGTGGACCGAGCGCATGATGATGCGCAGGCGGCTGTCCACCTCCTCGCGGGTCCAGCTCATGTGGGTCGCGTTCTGGCTCATCTCGAGGCCGCTGGTCGCCACTCCTCCAGCGTTGGCGGCCTTGCCGAGCCCGTAGAGGATGCCGGCCGCCTGGAAGGCCTCGACCGCCTCGGGGGTCGAGGGCATGTTGGCGCCCTCGGAGACGCAGAAGCAGCCGTTGGCGAGGAGCGTCTTGGCGTCCTTGTCGCCGAGCTCGTTCTCGATGGCGCACGGGAGCGCCAGGTCCACCGGCACGCTCCAGGGGCGACCGCCCTCGAGGTACTCCACCCCGGGGAAGCTCGCAGCATACTCCTTGATGCGCCCGCGGCGGTGGTTCTTGAGGTCCATGATCCACTGGAGCTTCTCGGAGTCGATGCCCGCGGGATCGACGACCGTGCCCGCGGAGTCGCTCATGGTGAGCACCTTGGCGCCCAGCTCGTTGAGCTTCTCCACCGCGAACTGGGCGACGTTGCCGGATCCGCTGACCGCAGCGGTGGCGCCGTCGATCTCGCGTCCACGGGTGGCGAGCATCTCGGAGGCGAAGTAGACGGCGCCGTAGCCGGTGGCCTCCGGGCGCATCTTGGAGCCGCCCCAGCCGAGGCCCTTGCCGGTGAGCACGCCGGAGTACTGGCCGGTCAGGAGCTTGTACTGCCCGAAGAGGTAGCCGATCTCCCGCGCGCCCACGCCCACGTCGCCCGCGGGCACGTCGGTCTGCGGGCCGATGTGGCGATACAGGCGGCTCATGAAGGCCTGGCAGAAGCGCATGACCTCGCTATCGCTCCGTCCCTTGGGATCGAAGTCGCTGCCGCCCTTGCCACCGCCGAGGGGCAGGGTCGTCAGGGCATTCTTGAAGACCTGCTCGAAGGCGAGGAACTTGAGGATGCCCAGCCGCACGCTGGGGTGGAAGCGCAGGCCGCCCTTGTAGGGGCCTATGGCGCTGGACATGCCGACG
>CAZEHU010000650.1:0-2683 GCA_964511605.1 uncultured Myxococcales bacterium | reverse complement strand
CGAGGGGCCCGAGCGCCGGCGCGTCCTCGCGCGGGGCCACCTCCCAGCGTCCCTCTTCGGCCCTCGCGAGATCCCGGCGGCTGGCCGAGCCCGGTCCACGCCGGATTGCGCGGGCGAGGGTGCCGAAGTCGACTCCGGCCGGCTGCAGCTCGCCGCCCACCGCCCACATCGGGACCGCGTGCACCCCGAGGGCACGGGCGCGAGCCTCGGACGCGGCCGTTCGTCTCGGGCCGTGGACCGTGACGCGGACGGCCTCCCCCCAGACCTCGCGGATCCGCTCTACCTGTCCGGGGACCCCCTCGCAGAACAGGCAGTCCTCGGAGGTGAACACCTCGACGAGGACCGGCGGACAGGGCTCCTCGCGGCAGCCCGCGAGGGCCCCGGCGACGCAGAGCAGCGCCGCGGCGCGGGGGCTCACGGCTCGATCATGGATGCAGGACCACCGAGACGTCCCGGCCCTGGGCGTGCAGGCGAGAGGCCACACGGGCGCTGCCGCTTCCCCTGATAGCGAGGGCACCCTCCGCCCGCTCCGCCTCCCTGGGGCTCACGCGGATCCGGCCCTCAGGGACATCGGAGTGTACCGGCACCCACGGCACCCCTGGCATCCAGTCGCCGAGGGCAATGACCTCCACGTGCTCGAGGGCGAGGGCGATCAGATCGTCCGGCAGGCCCTCGTGGGCCTCCTCGAGCTGCTTCCAGCGTGCGCTCACGGCCACCGGGCCCTCGCTGAGGTCGCAGACCTCCTTGGCGCGGGCGCTGAGCGCCTCGGTGCCGATGCGCCGGGACCAGGAGATGATCTCGTCCTTGAGCATGGCGGCCACCGGGCGGATCACCGCCCGGGTGGCGTAGCGATCGATGGCGGCCAGGTGCGACAGGGTCTGGCTGGACACCTGGCCCACCGACTCGCCGGTGATGAGGGCGTGGATGCCCAGCCGCCGAGCGAGCGCATCGGAGACGCCGACCATGAGCTGCTTGAGCACCACCTGGCGCACGCGGCTGTCCACGTGCTCGAGCAGGGCCTCCTTGGCGGGCTGGAAGTCCACCATCCACAGCAGGGGATCGTGGCCGCCCCCCCAGCGACGCCAGAGCTCCCACGCCACGAGGGTGGCGTGCTCGCTCGCGGAGCACTCCAGCTTGAAGTGGACCAGGTCCACGGGGCAGCCCCGGCGCATCATCATCCAGGCCGCCACCGGCGAGTCGAAGCCGCCCGATAGGAGCGCCAGGCAGCGCTCCTGGGCCCCGGCGGGCAGGCCCGCGGGCCCGTCCCAGGTACGATCGACCAGGTGCGCCACATCCTGGTGGACATCGACGCTCACCGTGACCTCGGGGCGCTCGAGGTCGACGCCGCGCGCCTCTCCGAAGAGCTGGCCACCGATCTCGCGGTTCGCCTGCTCCGAGCTCCACTCGTGCCGCCCGCGGCGCTTGACGCGAACAGCGAAGGTGCGGCCGATCACCCTGTCGCGCGCTCGCTCGCCGACCTTGGCTGCCAGCTCCTCGAGGTCTCCGAAGGGCAGGGGCTGGACGGCGCTGACCTTCTGCACCCCGAAGACGTGCGCGCATCGCCCCGCGGCGGCGGCGAGGCTCTCGGCCGTGGGGTCGTCCACGAAGACCCGCAGCCGCTGATGCTGCATCTCGAGGCGTCCGACCTCGCCGAGGGCCTCGCCGATCCGGCGAGCGAGCAGGCCCAGGAAGCGGCGGCGGGTGCGCTTGGACTTCGTATGGATCTCCCCGGAGGGGTGGATCAGGAGGTGGGCAGCGGGGGCGCTCATGGCGGCGGGGCCTATCAGAGGGCGCAGGCGAATGCACGCTCTCGGGCGACGCACCTCGGGGGCCGAGGACCGGCATCCTTGCGGCCGCGAAGGAGCGTGCGGTAGACGGTCCCGGCGCTCGAGGAGGCCCTGTGTCGACGCTCTTCTCCAAGGTCCTGGTGGCCAACCGCGGCGAGATCGCTTGCCGCGTCCTCCGCGCCTGCCGTGCGCGGGGCATCCGGACCGTGGCGATCTTCAGCGAGGCCGATCGCGGCGCCGTGCACGTGCGGCTCGCCGACGAGGCGGTCTGCGTCGGCCCGCCGCCCTCCCGACAGTCCTATCTGGCCGGCGACCGAATCCTGGACGTGGCGCGGACCACCGGCGCCGATGCCCTCCACCCCGGCTATGGCTTCCTGAGCGAGAACGCCGGCTTCCGGCGAGCGTGCGAGGAGGCGGGCGTCACCTTCATCGGCCCTCCACCCGAGGCGATGGAGCTGATGGGTGAGAAGACCCTGGCCCGGCGCACGATGATCGATGCCGGCGTCCCGGTGGTCCCCGGTGTGGCCGAGCCCCTCGAGACCCTCGCGGATGTGGAGCCCGTCGCCCGCGAGGTCGGCTACCCGATCATGCTCAAGGCCGCGGCCGGCGGCGGCGGCAAGGGCATGCGCATCGTCGACTCCGCGGCCGACCTGGCCTCCGCCTTCGAGGCCGCGCGGCGCGAGGCGATCTCGTCCTTCGCCGACGATCGTATCTACGTGGAGAAGGCGATCGTCGGGCCGCGCCACATCGAGGTGCAGATCTTCTGCGATACCCACGGCGGCGCCGTCTACGTGGGCGATCGCGAGTGCTCGGTGCAGCGCCGCCACCAGAAGGTCATCGAGGAGGCGCCGGCCCCCGGGCTTCAGGCGGAGACCCGCCGCGCCATGGGCGAGATG
>CAZEHU010000649.1:0-2684 GCA_964511605.1 uncultured Myxococcales bacterium | reverse complement strand
CCTCGGGGCGCATATGGGCGTGCAGCCGGAAGCGGAGGGCGGTCGCGCCCGCGCCGTAGAGCATCCAGCCCTTGTCGAGGCGCTGCTTGAGCACGGTCGCCACCGCCTCGGCGCTCGGCAGGTCGAAGCCGAAGGACCAGCCCCGCACCCGGGGCGCGATCACCTTGTCCGGGTGCCGATCCTGCAGGCTCGTCAGGCGCCCCATGACCCGCTCGGCCAGCGGCGTGGGGTCCCCCTCCTCGACGATGCGCGCGTGCGCCAGACCGCGGACCGCGCTGGCCACGTGGGGCTCGGGGTGGGCAAGGGGGATCGGGGTGCGGGAGAGCACCGCGCCCACCTGGCACTTCTTGGCCACGGTCACGATGTCCGGCGGAGCGTCCCAGCCGAAGTGGGAGTGCCAGAAGAAGGGGCCCCCGAGCCCGAAGCCCGTCTGCACCTCGTCGACGATGAGGGGCACACCGGCGTCGAGCGTCAGCCGCCGGAGCGCCCGGAAGAACTGCTCGGAGGCGTGGGCCTCGCCGCCCTCGGACTGCATCGGCTCCATCAGGACGGCCACCACGTCGTCCGGCTCGAGGGCCTCCCGCACGGCCTTCAGGCTGGCCGCCTCGATCTCGAGGAGGCGCGGATCGTCGAGCTCCATGTCGGGATCGTGGAAGGGCCAGGGGACCCAGCGCGCCTCGAAGCCGTCGAGCTCGAAGCGCAGCCGCTTGGCGGGATTCCAGGTGGCGTGCAGGACCGCCATCGTGCGGCCGTGGAAGGCGCCCTGGAAGGCCACGATCCGGTGGCGGCCCGGGCGGAGCTGGCGGGCGGTCCTCAGGGCGATCTCGTTGGCCTCGGCGCCGGAGCCGCAGAGGGTCACGTGTGGATGTTTGTAGTGGGAGCCACGGCGTAGGACGCCCGCGAGCTCATAGAGCTCCGGCGCGTGGGGATCTCCGTCCTCGAGGGCGTAGCGGCCTACCTCCCCGGTCCAGAGGGCCTCGAGCACCTCCGGCGGGTTCATGCCCCCGGCGTGGGTGGCGATCTGGCTGGCCGCGTCGAGCAGGACGAGGGGATCGTCGTCGACGCTCGCGAGCCATGCGCCCGTCGAGCGATGCAGATCGATCACCGGCGGCTTCTTATCCCTCGGCACCAGATCCCCCTCGTAGAGGCGCTCGAGGTAGCGCTCCGACCGGGGCAGGTGCAGCTCGCCGTCGTGGGTCTTCGGCACGTGGGCGCCCGCGCGGCGGCGTGCCAGGAAGCGAGCGGGGTTCAGGGCGCGGCAGCTATGGAGTGCGTCCTCGAGGGCCCGCGCGTCCGCTCCGGCGCCGAGACGCAGTCCGTCCTCGTCCTCGCTGGCCTCGATACCGCGCTCGGTGAGCGCGCGGACCAGCGCCTTGGCCCACGCAGGATCGCGGAGCTGCTCCTTGCCGACGAGCGCTCGGCCGCTCGCCTCCACCTCCGGGTACAGGCCGTAGGGCTCCAGGGCCTCCTCGAGGCGGTGGAGCCGCTCGAGGGTGTCGAGCCGCGCCGAGGCCGCCGCGGGCCACTGGACCTGCACGGGGTGGACGGCGTTGTGGATCGCCCAGGCGCCCGCCGGGCGGTGGTTGCCGGAGCGGCCGGTGCCGCCGAAGGGGAAGGAGAACGCGGCGCGATTCGTCGAGCGGTTCAGGTTCAGGCAGCCCACGGAGGTCTCGCGGTACAAGCGCTCCGCGGTGGCCTCGGACGCGGAGAAGAGGCTGGCGCTCAGCCCGTATGGGCTCCGGCCGATGAGCTCGAGGGCTGCGTCCAGATCGTCGACCTCGGTCAGGGCCAGATCGGGCCCGAAGAGCTCCTCGCGTACGTAGGCAGAGTCGTGATCCGCGGGGATCCGGTGGAGCGACGGGCCCCGATAGGCCCCCGGGCCCCGATGCTCGGCACCGACGAGGACCTCGGCGCCCGCCGCCACCCCGGCCGCCACGAGCGAGTCGACCCGATCGCGCTCCAGAGCGCTGGCGAGGGGGCCCATGAAGACCTCCTCGTCCGGTGCGCCCCAGCGGATCTCGCGCACCGCGCCGGTGAGGCGCGCTGCCAGCTCCCGGGCGATGGCCGGGGTCGCCAGCACACGCTGGGTGCCCGTGCAGCGCTGGCCCGCGCTCAGGTACCCCCCGGTGATCAGCTCCGGGACCGCCTGGGCCAGATCCGCATCGTCCAGGACCACCGCCACGTTCTGTCCGCCCATCTCCAGCGCCGAGAGCACCTCGGGGCGATCGAGGAGGGCCTCGGAGATCCGACGGCCGGTGGGCCAGGAGCCGGTGAAGGCCACACCGCGGAGCTCCGGGGCCTCGAGGAGGGCGGCGCCCACCGGTCCTGCGCCTTGCACGAGCTGGAGCACGGGCTCGAGGCCGGCAGCCTCGAAGCACTCCACGTAGATCTGGGCCGACAGCGGCGTACGCTCGGAGGGCTTGAGCACCACCGTGCAGCCGGCGAGGAGCGCGGGGACCAGGTGGCCGTGGCTCAGGCTGAGCGGGAAGTTGTAGGGGCCGATCACGGCCACGACGCCGAGGGGATGGCTGCGGCACTCGCCCGCGACCCCGGGGGCGCCCCACGGCGCGATGCGCTTGCCCTGGTGCTCGAGGGTCCAGCGCACGCGAGGCCCGAGGCTCGCGGCCTCGGCGCGGGCCTCGCTCGCGATCTTGCCCATCTCCCGGGTGATGGCCTCCGCGAGC
>CAZEHU010000648.1:0-2689 GCA_964511605.1 uncultured Myxococcales bacterium | reverse complement strand
CCCGGGGCCTTGCCCCATCCTACGGGCGCGTAGCTCAACTGGCAGAGCAACGGACTCTTAATCCGTCGGTTGAAGGTTCGATTCCTTCCGCGCTCACCACATCCGGAGGACGGGTCTCGGGACCCGCCCTCTCTTCGTCTCCACTCAGCGCGAGAGTGGCGGAACTGGTAGACGCGCTGGATTTAGGATCCAGTGGCCGAGGCCGTGGGGGTTCGAGTCCCCCCTCTCGCACGGCAGCCCGAACCCACCAAGGCAGACGATGCGCACCACCCACCAGGTCCTGAGCGACGTCGAGATCAACGTGCAGGTCGAGATCCCGGCCCCGGACGTCGATCGCACCTACGACAAGCGACTCCGGGCCTTGCGCAAGAAGGCGCGGATCAAGGGTTTCCGCCCCGGCAAGGCCCCTCGGGCCCTGGTCGAGAAGATGTTCGCCGAGCGCCTCGCGAACGAGACGGCCGTCGAGCTGATCGAGTCGAGCCTGAAGGACGCCCTCGGGACCGTGGAGCGCGGGGTGATCGGTGATCCCCAGGTGCAGCCCTCCCCGGCGAAGCGCGGCCAGCCGCTGACCTACGACCTCCGCCTGGAGGTCAAGCCGATCATCGATCTCGGCCAGTGGAGGGGCCTCGAGGTCTCGGTCCCCGTCGAGGCCATCGGCGAGGAGGACGTGCAGGCCGAGCTCGAGCGCATCCGCCTCGGCGAGCGCGAGCAGGTGCCGGTCGAGGATCGGGGCGCGGAGATCGGGGATCTGCTCGTCATCGATACCCGCGGCGAGGTGGATGGCGAGACCGACGATCGCCTCAGCGTTCAGGGGCTGCAGGTGAGGATCGGCGGCCAGGAGCTGTTGCCCGGCCTCGCCGACGGCCTGATGGGCGCCTCCGCCGGCGAGGAGCGCACGGTCGAGATCGTGTTCCCGGAGGACTTCGACGCCGTGGAGCTCCAGTCCAAGGTGGCGACGCTCGAGGTCAAGGTCAACGAGCACTTCGTCGAGGAGATCCCCGACCTCGACGACGATCTCGCCCAGGACGTGGGCTACGACGACCTCGCGGCGCTCGAGGCCAGCACCCGCGAGCGCCTCGAGACGGGCCGGGATACCCGGCGCCAGCGGGAGGCCGATGGCCGGCTCGTCGATGTCCTGCTCGAGCGCCACCCCTTCCAGGCGCCCCAGACGATGGTGCGCGCCCAGCTCGACGCCACCGCGCGCCGGACGCTGATGAGCATGGTGATGCGGGGCATCCCGATGGAGGAGGCCCAGGCCTACCTCGAGAAGGACTTCTCGATCTTCGCTCGCGCCTCCGAGCAGGCGGTCCGGCGCATGCTCGCGCTCGAGGCCCTCGCCGAGCAGGAGGGGGTCGAGGTGGACGACGAGGCCCTCGATGCGGAGATCGTCCGCCGTATCCAGACCGGGCCCCAGGGCACCGGCGAGCGCTTCGACAAGGAGGAGGCCCGCGAGGCCCTGCGTATGGAGCTCCGCGAGGACAGAGTCCTCGGGCTCCTCCGCTCCGAGGCGAAGATCCTCGACGCGGCGCCCGAGGTAGCGACGGACGCGGCCGATGGGGTAGAGCCTCAGGAGCCCGAGGCCGCGCCCGAGGCCGAGCCCGCGCCCTGACCCGAGGAGATCCCAGGACATGACGCTCATCCCCACGGTCATCGAGCAGACCCACCGCGGAGAGCGCGAGTGGGGCATCTTCAGCCGCCTGCTCAAGGACCGGATCATCTTCCTCGGCTCCGAGATCAACGATCTCGTCGCCAACGTCGTCATCGCGCAGCTCCTCTTCCTCGAGAGCGAGGATCCCGACAAGGAGATCAACCTCTACGTCAACTCGCCGGGCGGCTCGATCACGAGCGGCCTGGCCATCTACGATACGATGCAGTTCGTCGGCTGTGACATCTCGACCATCTGCATCGGCCAGGCGGCCTCGATGGCGGCGGTCCTGATGGCGGCGGGCACCGAGGGCAAGCGCTACGCGCTGCCCCACTCGCGCCTCATCCTGCACCAGCCCCTCGGCAACCTCGGGGGGCAGGCGACGGACATCGACATCGCGGCCCGGGAGATCATCTTCCTCAAGTCCCAGCTCCTCGAGATCCTCGCTCGCCATACGGGCAAGGACATCGAGGCGATCAACAGCGACACGGACAGGGACTTCATCCTCCGGCCCCAGGAGGCCGTGGACTACGGCCTCATCGACCGGATCGTCACCCGCAAGGACTGAGGCGCGCTGAGGGCCGCCCGGAGTGCCGGGAAGCTCGCGCATCGAGCTCGCGCAGGGAGCTCGCGCACGATGCGCAGGTTCGTTGTGTCCCCCTGGCCTGTGAGCTATCGTCGCTGAGCGAGCGAGCGACCCGTGCTCGTTGGGTGATCCCGGCGATCCCCTCTCAAGGCGCCGAGGATACGGACCGACAACAGGAAGACCGGCCGCACGAGGCGCGTTGCGGCCCCCACCGCCCCGGGCAGACCCCTCGGGGCGCCCCCCCAGGCCATCGTCGCTCGAGCGAGGCTCATGGATCGACGTCGCGACCAGAACAACCTCTGCTGCTCCTTTTGCGGAAAGAGCCAGCGGGAGGTCAAGAAGCTCATCGCCGGGCCGACGGTCTACATCTGCGACGAGTTGATCAGCCTCTGCAACGTCATCATCCGGGAGGAGCACTAGAAGGAGGACAGGTGCGGGGGGGTGGGGCCGCGGGCCAA
>CAZEHU010000647.1:0-2696 GCA_964511605.1 uncultured Myxococcales bacterium | reverse complement strand
GCTGCCCGGTCGGCTGGGCGGAGGCGGCGGGGGCGAGCGCGAGCGCGGCGAGGGGGGCGAGCGCTCGAGGCGGCGCCGCAGCGGGACGGTGAACAGAGCGAGCGCGCGGGCGTGGGGTCGTCGCGATCATGGATTCCTCCTGGGCCGCTCCTCGATTGGGACGAGCGGGGAGGATCCGTCACAGGGATCTAGACGAAGCTCTCCGCGAGCGTCGGATGGGCCTCGGAGAGCGCGCTTCGCAGCTTCTTGCGCGCGCGAGAGAGGCGGGCCCGGACGGCGTCGGGCTTCAGATCGACCCGCGCGGCGAGCTCCGGCCCCTTCCAGCCCTGCACATCGGAGAGGATCACGAGGGCTCGATCCATCGGCTGCAGGCAGTCCATCGCCGCGGCGATGGCCCCGGCGAGCTCGGCGCGCGCGGCCGCGAGCTCGGGGTCGGCGTCCGGGTCGAGGGGGATCGCGTCGGTGGTGTGCCAGGCGGGATCGTTCTTGCGGCCGCGGCGGAGGCGGCCACAGGCCCGCGCCACCAGGGTGCTCAACCAGGCATCGATGCGGCCATCGCCGCGGAAGCTGTCGAGGTGCTCGATCGCGGCGACGAGCGCGTCCTGAACGGCATCCTCAGCCTCGCTCTCTGTACGACAGCGGCGACGCCCTACCGCCATCAGTCGATCGCTGAAGCAGCGGGTCATCAGATCGACGGTCGCGAGGTCGCCGGCCTTGGCCCGGCGGGCCAGCTCGTCGGGATCGCAGTGGTGGTGTTCGATAGCGTCCACGGCCCGCAGGGTACGTCCACGGGGCCCGGATACAAGAACGATCCGAGGCCCGTCACAGACCAAAGCCGTAACGGCACCTCCGGGTGCGAACGAACCAGGAGGCTTTCATGAAGCGTCTCGTGATTCTCGGAGCCGGCACCGCGGGTACCATGATGGCCCACAAGCTCCGCCGGGAGCTGGACCCTCGACACTGGTCGATCACGGTCATCGACCGGGACGACGAGCACATCTACCAGCCCGGCCTCCTGCTCTTGCCTTTCGGCACCTACAAGGAGCGCGAGCTGGTGAGGCCCCGCACCCAGGTGATGCCGAGCGACGTCACCCTGAAGCTCACGGGCTTCAGCCAGCTCGACGTGGCCGGGCGGACCGTGGTCCTCGGGGATGGCTCGAGGGAGCCCTTCGACGTCCTCATCATCGCCACCGGGACGCGCATCGACCCGGGGGCCACCGAGGGCCTCGCCGACATGGGCTGGCATCGGAGCGCTTTCGACTTCTACACCCTCGAGGGGGCCTCGCAGCTCCGGCGCCACCTCGCGGACTTCGAGGGCGGGCGCGTCGTCATCCACACGGCGGATATGCCGATCAAGTGTCCGGTCGCGCCCCTGGAGTTCGCCTTCCTGGCCGACGCCTTCTTCACGGAGCGGGGCCTGAGAGACAAGGTGGAGCTGGTCTACGCCACCCCCCTGGACGGGGCCTTCACCAAGCCGCTCGCGGCCCAGGCCCTCGGGGACCTGCTCGTCCGGCGCGGCATCCACGTAGAGACCGACTTCGCGGTGGAGCGCGTCGACGGCGAGCAGTGCAAGCTGAGCGCCTACGACGGGCGGGAGGTGGACTACGACCTCCTCGTCACCATCCCCCTGCACTTCGGTACCGAGGCCCTCGGGACCTCCGGGCTCGTCGACGAGATGGGCTTCGTGAGGACCGACAAGCACAGCCTCGCTGTCCAGGGAGATGCGGCGGACGTCCACGGAATCTTCGCCCTCGGCGATGGCACCAACCTGCCCACCTCGAAGGCGGGGAGCGTGGCGCACTTCCAGGCGGAGGTCCTCATCGACAATGTGCTCCGGCACCTCGAGGGCCTCGAGCCGGAGCCGGCCTTCGACGGCCACGCGAACTGCTTCATCGAGACCGGGCACGGCAAGGCCCTGCTCATCGACTTCAACTACGACACCGAGCCCCTGCCGGGACGCTTCCCGCTGCCCGGGGTGGGGCCCTTCACCCTGCTCGGCGAGAGCCGCATGAATCACTGGGGCAAGCTCGGCTTCAAGTGGGTCTACTGGAACCTCCTCCTCGAGGGCCGAGAGCTCCCCATCGACCACCGCCTCGTGATGGCGGGAAAGCGGAGGGCCGCATGAACGCCACGACTCCCACCCTTGCTTCCATCGAGGCCCGCCTCGACGCCCTGGCCACCGACGTCGCCTGGCTCGCACGCCAGGAGCGCAAGCGGGTCGAGCTCCTCGAGGAGGGCGGTCCGATCCTCCGCGAGGTGATGGACACCGCCATCGAGCGCTTCGAGGATCTCGACCAGCGCGGCTACCTCGACTTCGGGCGGGAGCTCCTCCACGTCCTCGACCGGGTGGTCGGCGGCTTCTCGCCCCAGGACGTGCGCGACCTGTCCGAGCAGGTCGTGGGCATCCTGGAGACGGTCCGCGAGCTCACCCAGCCCGACGTGATGGAGTTCGCCCAAGAGACGGCCGCGGCCCTGAGCGACGACGCGCAGCCGGTCAGCCTGATGGGCATGCTCGGTGCGACCCGCGATCCGGACGTGAAGCGCGGTCTCGGCGTCTCCCTCGCGGCGCTCCGCCACATCGGCAAGGCGGCCTCCCGGCGGGCCACCGCTCGCCGGCTCGGCGGCAGCTCGGCCAGGCCGCGCCGCCCCCGGCCCCCGATGAGCGAGCGCCGCACCCGCTCCCTGGGCCACCTGGC
>CAZEHU010000646.1:0-2700 GCA_964511605.1 uncultured Myxococcales bacterium | reverse complement strand
CCCGCGCTTCTTCTACTACTTCGACGAGCGGCACCCCCGAGGCGCCGGCGCCGGCGCCGGCCACCCGGCGCACGCGAGCCAGGACATCGAGGACCCGGACGCGAACGCCGACCTCGCGGAGATCCTCGCGAGGGTGCTGGCCGAGGATGAAGCGAGGGGGCTCGCATGAAGGCCTACCTCCGCTTCTTGAGGCGCTGCGCCGCCTACAGCTTCCAGGGCGACTGGCGCTACCAGGCGTGGATGACGATCCTGACCCTCATCGCGCTGGTGGGGCTCAACGCCTACGCGCGGCAGCTCGTCTCCGGTCTCGGCACCACGGGCATGACCGACCAGGTCTCCTGGGGCTTCTACATCGCCAACTTCACCTTCCTCGTCGGCGTCGCGGCGGCGGCGGTGATGATGGTGATCCCGGCCTACATCTATCGGGACCGGGCTCTGCACCACGTGGTGATCTTCGGGGAGCTCCTGGCGGTCGCCTCGATCATCATGTGCCTCTGCTTCGTGACGGTGGACCTCGGCCGGCCCGACCGCGTGCACCACATGCTCGTCGGGCTGAACTTCCCCAGCTCGATGCTGGCGTGGGACGTCATCGTCCTCGCCGGCTACCTCCTGTTGAACCTGCACATCTGCGGGTACCTGGTCTACCGCGCCTACCAGAACAAGGAGCCGACGAGGCGCTTCTACATCCCCTTCGTCTTCGTCGCGATCGTCTGGGCGATCAGCATCCACACGGTCACGGCCTTCCTCCTGGTCGGGCTCGGCGCGCGGCCCTTCTGGAACTCCGCGATCATCGTCCCGCGCTTCCTCGCCTCGGCCTTCGCGGCGGGTCCGGCCCTGATCATCCTGACCCTGCAGCTCATCGAGCGCTACGCGAAGTACGACGTGCCTGGCGCCGCGATCCGCGTGCTCCGCAACGTGGTGACCGTGGCGCTCACGGTGAACGTCTTCATGCTGGGCTCGGAGGTCTTCACCGAGTTCTATACGGACTCGACCCACGTGATCTCGGCCGAGTACCTCTTCTTCGGGCTCGGCGACAAGACCGGGCTCGTCGCATGGATCTGGCCCGCCGTGCTCCTGCAGGTCGCGGCCCTGGCGATCTTCTACCTGCCAGCGCATCGACGCCTGCCCTTGATGAACCTGGCCTGCGTCTTCGTGGTGGTGGGCATCTGGATCGACAAGGGCATGGGCCTCATCGTGCCCGGCCAGGTGCCCTCCCCCCTCGGGGAGATCGTGGAGTACGCACCGACCGCCAACGAGCTCTTGGTGACGGTCGGCATCGGGGCCCTCGGCGCCCTCATCTACACGATCTTCGTCCGCATCACCGTGCCCGTGCTGACCGGAGAGCTGACCGTCGACTCGGAGCCCTCGGACCCGTCGTCGATCACCGCACCCGAGCCCGAGCCCGCACCCGAGCCCCTGCCCCCAGCGTCCCTGGCCCCTGGAGACTCCCCATGATCCGGATTCCCTCCCGACTCGCCTGGCGAGCCTCGCGGCTGTCGCCCCTCCTCGTGGCGGCCTTCGCCCTGCCCTTCGTGGCCCCCTCCGAGAGCGCCGGCCAGGCCATCGGCCTGGCCGAGCTGAGCGCGGAGTCGAGGGCGTGCGTCGACTGCCACCGCAAAGACAACCTGGGCCTGTACCAGCAGTGGGGCTCGAGCAAGCACTATCGGGGCAACGTCGGCTGCTATGAGTGCCACGCGGCCCGCGAGGGCGATCCCGACGCGATGATGCACTACGAGCAGCGCATCAGCGTGATCGTGAGCCCCAAGGACTGCGGGCGCTGCCACGGCCGGGAGGTGGAGGAGTTCATCGGCTCCCACCACTCGAAGGCGGGGCGCATCCTCGGCTCGCTCGATAACGTGCTGGCCGAGGTGGTCGAGGGGCACAGGTACCTGAAGACCGAGGGCTTCCCGGAGGGGGTGAGCGCCGCGGCCGCCAACGGCTGCTGGCAGTGCCACGGCAGCCAGGTCAAGGTGTTGGACGGGGGCAAGCTGGACCCGGCGACGTGGCCGAATACGGGGATCGGCCGCATCAACCCGGACGGCTCGGAGGGGTCCTGCGCCGCCTGCCACTCGCGGCATCGCTTCTCGGCCGCCCAGGCCCGCCACCCGGACACCTGCGGCAAGTGCCATATGGGCCCGGACCACCCGCAGAAGGAGATCTACGAGGCGTCCAAGCACGGTATCGCGTTCTTCGCGAACCAGGCCCACATGAACCTCGACTCCGAGAAGTGGATCGTCGGGGAGGACTACTCCGCGGCGCCGACCTGCGCTACGTGCCACATGTCGGCCACCCCCAAGCAGCAGGTGACCCACGACATCGGCATGCGCATCAGTTGGAACAACCGCCCGGCGATCAGCATCCGCCCGGAGGTCAGCGACAAGAAGATGGGCCTGCCGGGCGCGAAGGTGCCTTGGACCGAGCGGCGCGACAACATGAAGGACGTCTGCGTGAGCTGCCACTCCAGCGCGTGGAGCGACAACTGGTATGTGCAGTACGACGGCCTCATCGAGCTCTACAATGAGAAGTACGCCAAGCCGGGCCTGGCCCTCTACAAGGCTGCGGCGCCGTTGCTCAAGCCCGTGAAGTTCGGCAACAAGCTCGACTTCACCTGGTTCGAGATCTGGCACCACGAGGGCCGCCGCGCCCGCCACGGTGCCTCGATGATGGGACCGGACTACACCCACTGGCACGGCACCTACG
>CAZEHU010000645.1:0-2700 GCA_964511605.1 uncultured Myxococcales bacterium | reverse complement strand
CTCGCCGCGAGCGACCGTCACCGGGGAGGGGGTCGAGGTGATCGCCACCTCGAGGTGCGTCCTCTTCGCCTCCGGGACGAGGGCCGCGACCACCTCCTGCACGGCGCTCCGGTTGTCCGCCTGGGGGGCGGCGTCGAGGTAGCGGCGGTACATCTCCACCGCCTCGGGGGCCTGGCCCGCGCGCTCGTGGCAGCGAGCGATGTTGAAGAGGAAGACCGGCACCGGGTCGATCTCGCAGGCCTTGGCGAAGCCCTTGGCGGCCGCGTCGTACCGACCGGCCTTGTAGTGCTCGGCCGCGTCGTTGGCGAGCTTGCGGGCCACCGGATTGCGCTCCCCTCCCTGGGCCCGAGCCGCACCTCCGTCCGCCATGGTCGAGGCAGCGAAGGCGGCGACGACGAGGAGCGCGGACAGCGGTCGATGGGAGGCGCAGGATGCCATAGGAGGAGCGTCCCCGACCGATAGCCTCCGTCGAGACGGTCTGCAAGGGGGCGCCGGGAGCCTACCGGCCGAGCTACCGGCGACCCGTCCTCATCGCGGGGACGCCGCTCGCGGCTGCCCCCCCCCCCCAGCGCCGCATCGTGGGCCCCTGGGCGGGGGCGATCTCGGGCTCGAGGTCCGTGACGCCTTCCGCCGAGCGAAGAGCAGCCGTAGGATCTTGCTGTGCTCATGAACCCCCGAGTGCTCTCGGTCGCTGTCCTGCTAGCCCTGGCGGTCCCAGCGCAGGCGGCGCCCCCGGTGGCGCCCACATGGGAGGACTGGTCGGGCGCCAGCGGGCTCCTCGACCTCGGACAGCTCGGCATCAGCCCCACCTGGGTGGACGTGACCCTCGACGGGCATCCAGAGCCGGTGTGGTTCACCGACTCCGGCGTGTTTCGCTTCGATGGGACGAGCGCAGAGGCGTTGGAGCTCGAGCAGGTGGAGGCGCCGATGACTCTGCTGGGCAAACAAGGGGGCCCGTGGCGCCTGGCCCTGCCCTTCGACGCCGATCGTGGGCCGGGCAGCGGGGGGGATGGGGTGGACGAGCTCCTGATCGTCGGTCGCGAGCTGCTGCTCGTCCGGATCGAGAGCCCGGACGTCCTCGTCGCATCCCCCATCGCCTGTCCGGCGCTGCCCCTCGGTACCCCCAACGACGTGGCGGCCGGCGACCTGAACCGGGACGGCCTCGTCGACGTCGTGGTGGGGGTGGGGGTCGACGCCACGGAGCGATTCACCCGGGCGGGGGCGCCCGATGTCGTCCTGATGAATCGAGGGCACGGGCGCTTCGAGCGCTACCCGATCGAGCCCGCCCGCGTAGCGTATACGCACGGCCTCACGCTCGCGGACATCGATCGCGATGGCCGCCTCGATATCGTCGAGAGCCTGAACCATACGCAGGTGATCGGCCCGAGCCGGGTGCTCCTCAATACGACCAAGGCGGGGGCGCCCGCTCCCTCCTTCGAGGTCCAGGAGGCACGATGGGATCCCGGTACCAACGGCATGGGGGCCGCCGTCGGGGATCTGGACGCCGATGGGCGGCTCGACCTCTACAACAGCTCGAGCGGTCAGGACGTCCTGGTGCTGCAGACCGCGGACGGCGGGTGGGAGGACGAGACCCTGGTGCGCGGCCTGACCCACGAGGCGGTGGCCTCCGGGGCCAGGAACCAGTGGGCCCCGACCTTCTCGGATATGAACGCCGACGGCACCCTCGACCTGATCGTCCGCCACGGCGGCGCGAGCCTGACCAACGACATGGGCAGCTTCCTCGCGCCCTCCGCGCCGGACCTCCTGTACCTCGCGGACGAGGACGCGATGCTGCATCGGGCCCCGCTGCCCTTCGGTCCCGAGACGCGGCCCAGCGGCCGCCAGCTCGTGCTCGGCGATCTCGATCGCGATGGCCTCCCGGACGTGGCCCTCGGGGGCTTCCACGCGCCTGGATTCTGGCGAAATGGGCTCGTGAAGGAGGAGGGACAGCGGGCGCTGACCGTGCGCCTCGAACCCCCGGTGAGCGGCCGACCCGCCACCGGCGCGATCGTGCGGGCCACCTGCGCCGGGGTCGAGCTGGAGCGCTACGTGAGCGCCGGAGGCCACTTCGGCGGGACGCCGGCGCCCGAGGTCTTCTTCGGCTGGCCGGCGTGCTCCGAGCCACCGGCCGTCGTGGTCCTCTGGCCCTCCGGGGCCCGCTCCACCCACGCCCTTGCAGCCCCGGGCGAGGACACCCTGCTCGAGGTCATCGAGCCCCGTTGGCTCGATCTCTCCGCGCAGGCGGCGGGCGTCGTTCACCTCGATCCCGAGGGCACAGGGGCACCGCAAGCGTGCCTTCAGCGCGGCGACCACGCTCCGACCTGCTGCACGGAGGCGTGCACTGTCGAGCTGGCCGCCCTCGCCGGCACCCCCGCGGGGGGCAGCGGAGGCAAGCCCGCGCTGGCTCGCCTCGATGACGGGCTGGCGCTGGCCCTGCCCCGCGCCGAGCCGGACTGGGTCCTCCGCCCCTGGCCCCCCCTCGCGCCCCCGGGCGGAGAGGTCGCCCTCCGCTTCCAGGGAATCGGAGCCTTCGACCTGGATCCCGAGGCCCTGCCCGAGCTCGTCTTCGACGGGGAGCCGATCCCCTGGTCCGAGGTAGACTCGGGCGCCGGCCTGCTGGAGGCGACGGTCGCTGTGGCGCCCTTCGCCTACTCGGCCCACGTGGAGCTCCAGGACGAGGATGGCGGTGCCCTCCGCTCC
>CAZEHU010000644.1:0-2705 GCA_964511605.1 uncultured Myxococcales bacterium | reverse complement strand
GTCCTCGGGGAGCTCGATCTGGTAGAGCCAGCCCCACTTCGTTCGCTTCCTGAGGCGCGCGTGGGGGCTACGCTCGAGGCGAGCGGCCAGCCCGCTGCCCCAGTGATCGACCACCACCCAGCGGGCATCGAAGAGCCGGCGGATGAGGGGCGCCGGGTCGTTGGGCTCGTCGGGGCCCACCTGGCGGATCCACTGCCAGGCGTCGAGGCGTTTCGGATCCTGGTAGGCCAGGTAGTTCGGATCGAGGCCGGTGACGTAGCGTGGCCCCTCGGGGCTGGAGGCGTGCCAGAGGAGGAAGACGAAGTCCTCCCACGCCCGGTTGAAGACGACGTCGTCCCGGGTGGCCTCGGCGTTCAGGATCTCCGAGATCTCGACGTACTTCGTGGGCACGAACTCGGCCCTCTCTTCGATGACCGGGAGGCTCCGTGCACCGCCGAGCACCGCGAGGCCCAGCCCCACGGCCGCGGCGGCGAGGCGGGGGCGACGACCCAGGCCCGGGCTCGCGTCTCGCCAGGTGAGGCCGGCGGCCAGGGCCGCCACTGGCACGAAGTACTCCACGAAGCGCCAGGCTCCGAGGTAGAGCGGCAGCAGGAGGCCAGCCGCGAGGAGCATCCACACGGTATCGGTGGCCGGTCTGCGCCTCCGCACGAGCAGCGTGGTCCCAGCGGCCAGGAGCAGGACGAGGGCGGGCCAGGACTCCACCGCCACCTGGGCCGAGGTGCGAGGGGCCCACTCGCTGCCCACGGGCAGGGCCTGAGGGTTCGCCACCTTGTAGAGGGTGTGGAAGAGCAGGTACTCGACGTTATCCGGGAACCAGGGGCTGAGGACCAGCCCCAGGACGGCGCCGAGGGCGATGGCGCTCGGTGCCCTCCACGCGAAGCGTCGCTCGCGGCTCGCAACGAAGACGACGAAGAGCACCGCCAGCGGACCCAGGATCGCCGCGCCGTGGTAGCTCTGCATGAAGAGGAAGGTGAGCAGGCCGAGGGCCCGATGCCGCCGCCGGACCATCAAGGAGAGCGCCAGGGCCAGGAGGACCACCGCCAGGGTCTGGGTCCTCAGCATGGCCAGGCGGCCCGGCACCACGAGTCCGCCGAAGAGGGCCATGAGTCCGAAGAGCCAAGCGGAGCCGACCCCATGCGCCCGAAGGATCCAGGTCAGGGCTGCCACGGCCGCCCCGCCCGTGAGGACGCAGGCGAGCTTCAGCGCCAGGAAGGGTTCGCCCACGAGGTGCGCGATGGGCGCGATGAGCACATGCCAGAGCCAGTGATGGTCCGTGCCCGCCTCTCCGAGGATCGTCAGAGGCAGCCAGCGAACGTCGACCCAGAGTCCCTCGGGCCCGATCCGCGAGGCGAGCTCCAGGTGGTAGTACCCATCGATGGTGATGAGCGCCTCGGCGGGCAGGATCACCCATCCGAGGACGAGGACCAGGCCGAGGAAGACGATGGCGGGCTGGGCCGCGTCCGCCCGGCGCCCCATCAGGTGACCACCAGCTCCCTGTCGAGCACGATCTTGTAGGCGTCGAGCTTGTTGTACAGGGTGCGGCGATCGATGCCGAGCTGCTCGGCGCTCCGCTTCTTGTTGCCCCGATGATCCCGGAGGGCCTCGATGATCGCCTCCCGCTCGATGTCCTTGAGGGTTCGTCCGCTGAGGCTCGCGCCCTCGAGCCGGGGGCCCTTGGTATCCGGGATCGTGTCGAAGTCCGAGGCCACGAGCACCTCGCTCTCGGCGAAGAGGGTGGCGTTCTTCAGCACCATCTCGAGCTGGCGCACGTTGCCCGGCCACGCGTAGCGGCCGAGGCGCCTCAGGGCCTCCTTGTTGATGCCGGAGACGTTGCCGATGCCCGCGGTGCGGTTGTCCTCGATGAAGTGCTGGACCAGGAGCGGGATGTCGTCGATCCGCTCACGGAGCGGCGGTACGCGGATCGGGATGACCGCCAGGCGGTAGTAGAGGTCCTCACGGAAGCTGCCGCGCTTCACCTCATCCTCGAGGCGGCGGTTGGTGGCGGCGATGATGCGCACGTCCACTTTCTGCTCCCGTGTGGAGCCGACCTTCTTCACCTCCCCGGACTGCAGGACCCGGAGCAGCTTCACCTGCATCTCGAGGGGGAGCTCCCCGAGCTCGTCGAGGAGGAGGGTGCCGCCGTGGGCCGCCTCGAACAGGCCCTTCTTCTCTGACGAGGCCCCCGTGAACGCGCCTCGGACGTGGCCGAAGAGCTCGGACTCGATGAGGTTCTCCGGGATCGCCCCGCAGTTGACCGCTACGAAGGGGCGGGCCTTGCGGGCGCCGTTGAAGTGGATCGCCCGGGCGACGAGCTCCTTGCCGGTGCCGCTCTCCCCCTCGATGAGCACGGGGATCGCGTTGTCGAGGAGCCGGTCCATCACCGCGAAGACCGAGCGGATCGCAGGCGACTCGCCGATGATGCGGCTGTACTGGTGCCGGTCGGCGAGCTGCTGCTGCTGGCGGATCACCACGCGGCTCTGGTCCTCCAGCTCGCGGGTCCGCCGCTCGAGCTCCTCGCTCAGCTTGACGTTGAGCGCCTCCACCTCGCCCTTCGCTCTCTCGAGCTCGGCGCGGGAGCGCTCGAGGCCCTCCACCAGGCGGGCGTTGTCGAGGGCCACGGCGGCGTGATCGCAGAAGGCCTCGAGGAGCTGCACGTCCGTATCCCCGAAGGCCGAGGTGCGGAAGCGGTTGTCCAGGTAGATCGC
>CAZEHU010000643.1:0-2706 GCA_964511605.1 uncultured Myxococcales bacterium | reverse complement strand
GATGTACGCCTTCCGGGTCGATCGAGGTCTCAGCGATCCCGACGTGCTGGCCACCGTGCCGGGCACCCATTGGGAGCGCGAGCGGGGCCTGAACGAGATCCAGTACATCGTCCCCGGGGCCGGGGGCCTCGGGGAGGTCATCAACAACGTCTTCGTCTGATACCGCCTCCGCCCCGGCGCACCGGGGCGGCGAGCCCACCGGGGCCCGAGGGCCGAGGGAGCTGCCATGAGCTGGCCGAGCGAGAAGCTGGACGTCCTCATCGACGCCGAGACCATCGGGGCCCGCGTGCGGGCGATGGGCGAAGAGATCACGCGGGACTACCGGGACCGGGATCTGGTGATGATCGCGGTCCTCAAGGGCTCCTTCATCTTCCTGGCGGATCTCGTCCGCTCGGTGGAGGCCGACTGCGAGGTGGAGTTCCTCGCCGTCTCCTCCTACGGCAGCCGGACCACCTCCTCGGGCATCGTGCAGCTCACGCTGGACCTCACGGCGCCCATCGAAGGGCGGGACGTCCTGTTGGTGGAGGATATCGTCGATACCGGCCTGACCATGAGCTACCTGCTCGAGAACCTGGCCACCCGGCGCCCGGCCTCCTTGAAGGTCTGCACACTCCTCCACAAACCCGCGCGCACCGAGGTGGAGGTGCCCATCGCGTACAAGGGCTTCACCATCGAGGACCTCTTCGTGGTGGGCTATGGCCTGGACTACGACCAGAAGCTGCGGAACGTGCCTTATATCGGGCACAAGGTCGGATAGCGGCTCGAGGACCGCTAGAGCCCCGGCTCGAGCACCAGGACCTCCCCGGCCCCGCCGCGCGCCGGCAGGCCGCCGGCGCTGGTCCAGGTGGAGCGGCCCGCGCGGCGGACGGTGACCGAGGAGCCCGCGGAGCGCAGGGCCGGCTCGAGGGCGTCGATGGTCGCGAGGCCGAGCCGGCAGCCCTCGTTGTCGTAGTGGACCGGCAGCGCGATCCGAGGGCGCAAGGCCTCCAGCACGCTAGCGGCGTCGTCCGGGCCCAGGGTGTAGACGCCCCCCACGGGCCAGATGAGCACATCGACGGGCCCGAGGGCCCGGGCATCCTCCTCGCTGATCGGGCAGCCCACGTCCCCGAGGTGGGCGACCCGCAGGCCATCGAGCTCGAAGGCCACCATGCCCACCAGCCCCATCTTGGTGCCGTGGTGGCGGTCGTGATACGTGAAGCGCACGTCGAATCGCAGGCCCGCGGCTTCGCCGCTCCGATCCACCACCGGAGGGCGGCCGCCGGAGGGGGTCTCGAGGTCCGCGCTGATGTGGCTGTGATCCACGTGCCAGTGGCTGACGGTGATCACGTCGGCCTGGGCCACGAGGCGTCCGTGGCGGATTCGGCCGCCCAGGGCGCCCGGGCGGTAGGGGTCCAGCACGACGCGGCGAGGGTCGCCAGCCCCCGCCACCGTGAGGCAAGCGTGTCCATGGAACGTGATCTCCACGGGCCCAGGGTAGCCCAGAACCCTCCGGGAAGGGGGCGGGGGGGACACGCGTTGCCGACCCCGCGCGCCCGAGGAGATTGAAGGAGCGCTCCGTCACGCTTACCCTGGGCGCCTGTCGAGGAGACCAACGCCGCGTCGCGGCTCGAGGCCATGGCCACACACGACCAGGAAGACCCCTACATCGGGACCACCATCGGGGGTCGCTACCGGGTGGACAGCATCCTCGGCAAGGGAGGATTCGGGGCGGTCTACCTGGCGACCAACGCGGTGCTCGAGCAGAAGGTCGCCCTCAAGATCCTGCATACCCAGCACCTGCAGGACGACTCCCTGGTCCGCCGCTTCGAGCAGGAGGCGCGCTCGAGCGTCAAGCTGAGGCATCCCCACACCATCCGGGTCTACGACTTCGGCACGCTCCCTTCGGGCGAGCTCTACATGGTGATGGAGTTTCTCGGCGGCCACCCTCTGTCCGCTTGGACCAAGTCGGGCCGCAAGGTGCCCGCCGACATGGCCGTGACCATCGCGCGCCAGGTGGCGCGGAGCCTCAACGAGGCGCATCAGCTCGAGCTGGTCCACCGCGACCTCAAGCCGGACAACATCTTCCTGACCGATGTGGTGGGCGAGGACGTCTGGGTGAAGGTGCTCGACTTCGGCATCGCCAAGATCATGGGCGATCAGAGCCAATCCCTCACCATGACCGGCACCGTCGTCGGCACCGCCAGCTACATGTCGCCGGAGCAGTGCGCGGCGCTGCCCATCGATCTCCGGAGCGACCTCTACTCCCTCGGTGTCGTGCTCTGGCAGATGCTGGCCGGCGAGCCCCTCTTCGCCGCCGACTCGCCGGTGGCGCTCTTGCTCCAGCACGTCAAGGCCAAGCCGCGGGACGTGCGCATCGTCGCGGGCCACGAGAGCCCGGTGCCGGACACCCTGTACTCGGTGGTCCGCAAGCTCCTGTCGAAGAACCCGAAGAACCGCTACCAGAGCGCTACCGAGGTGCTCGAGGCGCTCGACGCCGTCGACTTCTCCGGACCGGTCACCATCGCCGACGCTCCCCAGGAGGTCGGCGCTACCCAGATCATCCTCGAGAGCGAGGACGTCGAGCTGCCCGCCGAGGAGGCGCCGCCGCCGATGACCTCGACCATGGATGGCCTGGTCCGCACACCCGGCCAGGGCTACATCGCGGCGGAGCTCTCCGGCACGACCCGCCCGGGCGACGTCTCCCAGCTCATGCCGGCGGAGCAGACC
>CAZEHU010000642.1:0-2721 GCA_964511605.1 uncultured Myxococcales bacterium | reverse complement strand
TCTTCCGCGGCGTTCTCCTCGTCCTCCTCGTCCTCCTCGCAGAAGGTACTCTCGAAGGCGTCGACGTTGGAATCCTCGAGGGAGAGCACGTCGTCCGCCCCCTCCGGGGCCTCCGCGTGCGGCGCGTCGGCGCGGGTGGCGACGCCCTCGGCCGGCTCGTCGCCGGGCAGGTCGCCTACGTCGAGGTGGCTGGTGGACTCCATCACCTCGTCCCAGAGGTCGTCGAGGCCGGACATGTCCGCCTCTACGTCGCTGATGCCATCCGGCTCGGAGAGCTCGGGGGTCGAGCCGGTCGCGTCCTCGGCTTGGGCGACCGCCGCCTCCGCACCGACCGCCTCGGTCGAGCCTGCGCTCAGCGCCTCGTCGACCCCGTAGGTGGCCGTGGAGACCGCGGGGTCCTTCGCCGCGGGCGCGGCACCCTCGCCGCCCATCACAGAGACCTTCAGGACGAAGTCCCCGATGTAGATCTTGTCCTCGGGCCCGATGATCTCCGGCGCGGTGATGCGCCGGCCGTTCACGTAGGTGCCGTTGGTGGAGCGGAGATCGACCAGGACGACCTTGTCATCCTTGTCCACGAGGCGGGAGTGGCGCTTGGAGATGTTGTTCTTGGGCAAGACGATGTCGCTGCCCTTGGCCCGCCCGATCGTGACCTCCTCCTTGTCGAAGGTGAGCTGACGCTCCCCCCCGTCCTTCTCCCGGATGGTGACCTGCAGCATGGGACCTGCGCTCCTGGAGGCTTCGGGCCGATGGGTGGCTCCCGCCGGGCCCGCCCTGGGTCGTGAAACTCGCGGAAACCTGTGGCGTTTGTCGGACGTTCTGGGCCGCTTGTCAACTTGGGCCCAGGGCAGAGACGGGTGTCGGCGCCGCCTGTAACAGGGCCCGCATCGATGCCTCCGGATCGGCTGCCAGCAGCCACGAGCCCAGGCTCGCCACGGCCGCGGCTCCTCGGGAGCGCGCGAGCGCTGCATTCTCGGGCGTCATCCCCCCCAACGCGATGACAGGCGTGGAGGTGATCCGGGCCAGGGAAGCGAAGCCCTCGAGTCCGAGCGCGGCCCCCGCGCCCGCTTTCGACAGGGGCGCGAAGACCGGCGCGAGGAGCACCCAGTCCGCGCCGCGATGGCTCGCCGCTCGGACCCCCGCCGCGTCGTGGCAGCTCCGACCCACGGCCAGCTCGCTTCGGAGCGACCCCAAGCAGTCCACGGAGAGCCCTCGCTCCGGGAGCTGGACCCCGTCGGCACCGCAGGCCAGCGCCAGGTCCACTCGGCCGGTGACGACCAAGGCCGCCCCTCGCTCCGCGGTCAGGCCTCGCAGCACCTGGAGACGCCGCAGCCGCTCGCGGTCCGCGGGGCCTCCCTTGCTCGGCGGCCGATCGCGGTCGACGACGGCCACATGACCTCGGGTCTGCGCGGCACCGAGTGCGCGCTCCACCACTCCCACCAGTCCCAAGCCATCTGTCCGCCGCGCGCACGTCGGCGCATCGGCGATCAGGAAGAGGGGCGGGAGCGGCGAGAGCGGCCGCGAGCGGCTCATAGGGCGATCGGACCCTTCAGGTGCCGACGAGCCCGTCCACCGGCGAGGAGGCCGTGGCGTAGCGGCGCGCCTGGATCCTCCCGGCCCGCCAGGCGTCTCGGCCCGCCTCGACGGCGCGGCGCATCGCACGAGCCATCAGGACCGGGTCGGTGGCTCCCGCGATGCCGGTATTCATCAGCACACCGTCGCAGCCCAGCTCCATGGCCTCCGCGGCATGGGAGGCGGTGCCCACCCCGGCGTCGACGATGACCGGCACCCCGACCGCCTCGACGATGAGGGAGATGGTGAGCGGATTGCGGAGGCCGAGGCCGGTGCCGATGGGGGCCCCGAGGGGCATCACGGCGGCGCAGCCGAGGTCCTCGAGGCGGCGGCAGACGATCAGATCGTCGGAGACGTAGGGAAGCACGGTGAAGCCCTCGTCCACGAGCACCTGGGCCGCCTCGATGGTGGCCTGGTTGTCCGGGAAGAGGGTCTTGTTCGGATCACCGATCACCTCGAGCTTCACCAGCTCCCCGAGGCCCACCTCCCGCGCGAGCATGGCGGTGCGGACGGCCTCGCGGGCGGTGGTGCAGCCAGCCGTATTCGGCAGGAGCGTGTAGCGCTCGGGATCGACCCGGTGGAAGATCGAGTCCTCCGCGTCCCGATCCAGGTTCACCCGGCGCACAGCGACCGTCACGACCTCGGCGCCGCTCTCCTCGATGGCAGCCACCGCGATCTCGGTGCTGGGGTACTTGCCGGTGCCCACGAGGAGGCGCGACCGGAGCTCGTGCGCCCCGAGGACGAGGGGGGCATCGTTCAGATTCGAGCGAGGGTCCATCGGGCTAAGCTCCTCCACCAACGAAGTGCACGATCTCCACCTCGTCGCCCTCCGACAGGGCGTGCTCCGCGTGGCGGGCACGGGGCACGATCCGCCCGCCCACCTCCACGGCCACACGTCGGCCGCCGAGGCCCAGGTCCTCCACCAGCTCGGCCACCGTCAGGGCGGTGGCGTCGAGGCTGCGGGGCTCTCCGTTGACGACGAGGTCCACGGCTGGGGCACTAGCACTCCCTCGGGTGGGCGCCAAGAGGGAGCCCCTCGTAAGAAGCTGCCGCGCGCGCTCGCTGCGGATCCTGGGCCCCCTCGGCCTTCCAGGAGGACTCCCGATATCCCCGATATCACTCGCCTCCTGAAACCGGCTTCGCCTGGCCGAG